>NZ_JAOWGT010000068.1:0-20436 GCF_030333005.1 Citrobacter sp. Cpo030
TGGAGGCGCATTATAGGGAGTTTCCTGCGGCCCGCAACCCTTAAATGACAGAAAAATGACTGACTGCTGCATTCCACAGCAAACCCCCGCCTTATACCCATTTACGCACAGAGTTATCCACAATCGTAAGGAAATTATCTGTAAGCGTCCCTAAAAAGGGAGAGAATCGGTATGAAAACCTCTATATAGAAAGAAATTCACTCTACGCTATATAAAGAAGAAGGACTGACAACTTAAGCGCCATAATCCCTACCACCTTTGAATTACGCACCCCATCAGGCAATAATACCCGTACAAACCGTGATTTCAGGACCGTGATGAGATACTCCCTGCAACGTACTGCTATACGTAAACGCCCGATGAAGCTTGGCACCACCGTGATCCTCATGGTTAGTGCAGTACTCTTCTCCGTGCTGCTTGTCGTTCATCTGATTTATTTCTCGCAGATCAGCAACATGACGCGCGATGCATTAGCGAGTAAAGCGCTTGCGGTCGCGCGAACGCTAGCCAACTCTCCGGAGATCCGCCAGGGACTAATGAAAAAGCCCGAGGAAAGCGGCATTCAGGCGATTGCCCAGGCGGTGAATAAGAGCAACGACTTTTTGTTCATCGTCGTCACTGATATGCAAAGCATTCGTTACTCCCATCCCGAAGCGCAGAGAATCGGTCAGCCATTTAAAGGCGATGACATATTGCTGGCCCTGCAGGGTAAAGAGAATGTCGCCATTAATCGCGGATTCCTGGCTAAAGCTCTACGTGTATTTACTCCTATCTATGACGAACATCACCGGCAGATTGGCGTCGTGTCGATCGGCCTTGAGCTAAGCCGGGTGACTGAGCAGATCAATAACAGCCGCGGCAGCATCATCTGGTCCATCTTATTTGGCGTGCTGGTTGGACTGCTCGGTACATGGGTATTTGTCAAAGTTCTCAAGCGCATTCTGTTTGGTCTGGAGCCTTATGAAATCTCCAATCTGTTCGAACAACGCCAGGCGATGCTGCACTCTATAAAGGAAGGGGTCATTGCCGTTGACGAATGCGGTGAGGTGACGCTGATTAACCAAGCGGCGCAGGAGCTGCTGGATTATCACAAATCACAAGATGATGCCCAGCTCTCCACACTCAGCCATGCGTGGTCACAGGTGGTCGATTTTTCACAGGTACTACATGACGGAACGCCGCGCCGCGATGAAGAGATCATGGTGAAGGATCGGCTACTCTTAATTAACACGGTCCCGGTACTCAGCAACGGTAAAATCATCGGTGCCATTTCAACCTTCAGAGATAAGACTGAAGTCCGAAAACTAATGCAACGTCTGGATGGTATGGTCAACTATGCCGACGCACTTCGTGAACGATCCCACGAATTCATGAATAAATTGCACGTGATTCTGGGATTATTGCATCTGAAAAGTTATAAGCAGCTTGAAAATTACATCCTGAAGACAGCAAACAATTATCAGGAAGAAATTGGCTCGCTGTTAGGAAAAATAAAATCACCGGTGATCGCAGGATTTTTACTCAGTAAGATTAATCGCACATCTGATTTAGGCCATAGTCTGGTCATTAGCAATGAAAGCCAGTTACCGGAAAATAGCAACGAAGATCAGGTGGCGGTGCTGATTACCGTTCTGGGGAATCTGATTGAAAACGCCCTGGAAGCGCTAGGTCAAGAACCTGGTGGTGAGATCAGCGTATCCTTGCATTATCGACACGGCTGGTTGCATTGCGAAGTGAATGACGATGGTCCGGGGATTGCCCCCGAAAACATTGAGCATATCTTTGAGAAGGGCGTTTCGTCAAAAGGAACCGAACGGGGCGTTGGTTTAGCGCTTGTTAAACAACAGGTTGAAAACGTTGGCGGTAATATTTCCGTCGAGTCTGAACCTGGGATCTTCACCCAATTTTTTGTACAGTTACCGTGGAATGGTGAGAGGGCCAGCAGATGATCAATGTCTTAATTGTCGATGACGATGCAATGGTAGCGGAATTAAACCGCCGTTATGTCGCGCAACTCTCCGGTTTTCACTGCTGCGGCACAGCCTCCACGCTGGAGAAAGCAAAAGAGATAATCTTTCATAGCGGTCATCATATTGATCTGATTTTGCTAGATATTTATATGCAAAAAGAAAACGGTCTGGACCTGCTACCGGTTCTGCACAGCGAAGGTTGCAAGTGTGATGTCATCGTCATCTCTTCCGCCGCTGATGCCACCACCATCAAAGATTCACTTCACTACGGTGTTGTTGACTACCTGATCAAACCTTTCCAGGCTTCCCGGTTTGAAGAGGCGCTCACCGGCTGGCTGCACAAGAAAAATGAGATGGACAAGCATCAGTATTATGAACAGTCTGAGCTTGACCAGCTGATTCACGGCAACTCTTCCAATGAACAGGAAGCACGGCGCTTACCCAAAGGGTTAACGCCACAAACGTTACGCACGCTGTGTCAGTGGATTGATGAGCACCAGGATCAAGAGTTCTCCACAGATGAGCTGGCCAACGAGGTCAATATCTCGCGCGTCTCTTGCCGTAAATACCTTATCTGGCTCGTCAATTGTCACATCTTATTTACCAGCATCCATTATGGCGTGACCGGCAGACCTGTTTATCGTTATCGCGTGCAGGCTGAACACTACTCATTGCTTAAACAATATTGCCAATAAATACACTTGGGATTATTTGTTATTTGAAAGTAACAATTATTAAAATAATGAAAAATCCCAATTTCACCAGCTGGAACTGTAAAATTATAAATTTGCGTTAGATCAAATATATTTGTATCCGACATGTTAAATGCATTATTTTAATATTGACAAACATCACACTGTTTTTAATTTCAAAATCGCTAACAAAAGTTAATTAAGTATTATCTAACTCGCAGAGTGTGTATTTTTACCCATAAAGGATTAGTCTGAAATTAACCAGACATACAAAATCTAGACTGGTAGCAATGGAGACCATGCTACGTACCATGGACACCGTACATTTTTGTGAGCAAATAAAAGTATCCGCACGCCGACCTCATCACATTATGAGATGGCGTGACCGTGATCACATAAATAATCTACTCACCCATTCTGTCGGTGGTTCACGTAATAGCGGAAAACGCAAAACAGATAAATTACAGCGTCAACCGCAGCTTTCCATGTTCAGCTCTGCTTCCCATCGCCTGAGGATTCTCTCCTCTGATCAAAGCCACAGAAAAAACCAAATATCGCCATAACTTTAAAAAAACATTCTAGCAAGACATTTGAACATTAATCGCAAATACGGATATATCGAATACTGACCATTTTTTGATGCTTATTCTGGCAAAAAAGAATGTGGCACAGATCCATTTTTCAAAAATTGACTGGGTTTTTCGCGAGGGTAAATAAAATGTTATTTAGTATACAACTTCTCATAATATTAATATGTTTGTTTTATGGTGCCAGAAAGGGCGGTATCGCGCTGGGTTTATTAGGCGGTATCGGCCTGGTCATTCTGGTTTTCGTTTTCCATCTCCAGCCGGGTAAACCACCTGTAGATGTAATGCTGGTTATTATTGCCGTGGTGGCCGCATCGGCAACCTTGCAAGCCTCCGGCGGCCTTGACGTTATGCTGCAAATCGCTGAAAAGCTGCTGCGCCGTAACCCAAAATACGTTTCCATCGTCGCACCTTTCGTTACCTGCACCCTGACGATTCTCTGCGGTACAGGGCACGTGGTATACACCATCCTGCCAATCATTTATGACGTTGCCATTAAGAACAATATTCGCCCGGAACGTCCGATGGCGGCGAGTTCTATCGGCGCGCAGATGGGGATTATCGCCAGCCCGGTTTCTGTAGCCGTTGTGTCACTGGTGGCAATGCTGGGTAACGTAACGTTTGAAGGCAAGCATCTCGAATTCCTCGACCTGCTCAGCATCACCATCCCGTCTACCCTGTTGGGTATCCTGGCGATCGGTATCTTCAGCTGGTTCCGTGGTAAGGATCTGGATAAAGATGAAGAGTTCCAGAAGTTCATTTCCGTACCTGAAAACCACAACTATGTGTATGGCGATACCGCCACGCTGTTAGACAAAAAGCTGCCGAAAAGCAACTGGCTGGCCATGTGGATCTTCCTGGCCGCTATCGCCGTTGTTGCCGTGCTTGGCGCGTTCTCTGAGCTGCGTCCTACCTTTAGCGGCAAACCGCTGTCAATGGTGCTGGTTATCCAGATGTTCATGCTGCTGACCGGTGCGCTGATTATTATCCTGACGAAGACCAATCCCGCTTCAATATCTAAAAACGAAGTCTTCCGTTCCGGTATGATCGCGATTGTGGCGGTGTACGGTATTGCCTGGATGGCCGAAACAATGTTCGGCGCGCACATGACAGAAATCGAAGGTGTGCTGGGCAATATGGTGAAAGAGTATCCGTGGGCCTATGCAATTGTTCTGCTGCTGGTATCCAAATTTGTAAACTCCCAGGCAGCGGCGCTGGCAGCGATTGTTCCGGTCGCGCTGGCAATCGGGGTTGATCCCGCGTACATCGTGGCTTCTGCTCCGGCATGTTACGGTTACTACATTCTGCCGACCTACCCGAGCGATCTGGCTGCTATCCAGTTTGACCGTTCCGGCACCACCCACATCGGCCGCTTCGTTATCAACCACAGCTTCATTCTGCCTGGCTTGATCGGCGTAAGCGTATCCTGTGTCTTTGGTTGGATCTTCGCCGCAATGTACGGTTTCCTGTAATCACAGTTCGCGTGCCGTCCACGTTGGTACGGCACGCCACCATGAAGACACAGAGAATTTTAAAATTCCTGAGAAAAATGAAAAGGCTGGAAGCAAATGTCAAAAGTTGAATTCACTTACCAGGCGGCTTTCCCACTGGGGGAAGACAAAACTGAGTACTACCTGCTGACATCCGATCACGTCAGCGTCGGCGAGTTTGAAGGCGAAACAATCCTGAAAGTAGCCCCTGAAGCACTTACGCTACTGGCCCAGCAAGCCTTCCACGATGCCTCCTTCATGCTCCGCCCAGAACACCAACAGCAAGTCGCCTCAATTCTCCATGATCCCGAAGCCAGCGAAAACGATAAGTACGTGGCACTGCAGTTCCTGAGAAACTCCGAAATCGCCGCCAAAGGCGTGTTGCCAACCTGCCAGGACACCGGTACGGCAATCATCATGGGTAAAAAAGGTCAGCGTGTTTGGACCGGCGGCGGCGATGAAGCGGCGCTCTCCAAAGGCGTATTTAATACCTATATCGAAGATAACCTGCGCTACTCGCAAAACGCGGCGCTGGATAT
Source organism: Citrobacter sp. Cpo030 (assembly GCF_030333005.1). Classification (NCBI taxonomy): domain Bacteria; kingdom Pseudomonadati; phylum Pseudomonadota; class Gammaproteobacteria; order Enterobacterales; family Enterobacteriaceae; genus Citrobacter; species Citrobacter sp. Cpo030. The sequence goes on from NZ_JAOWGT010000068.1 coordinate 5,279, forward strand.
GTACAAAGAAGTGAATACCGGCACCAACCTGCCCGCACAGATCGATCTGTACAGCGTGGACGGTGACGAATACAAATTCCTGTGCGTGGCCAAAGGCGGCGGCTCAGCCAACAAAACCTATCTGTATCAGGAAACCAAAGCGCTGCTGACTCCCGGCAAACTGAAAAACTTCCTGGTTGAGAAAATGCGTACGCTGGGTACCGCAGCTTGCCCGCCGTACCACATCGCATTCGTCATTGGCGGCACGTCAGCGGAAAGCACCCTTAAAACGGTGAAGCTGGCCAGCACACACTACTATGACGCGCTGCCGACTGAAGGCAATGCTCACGGCCAGGCGTTCCGCGATCTGCAACTGGAACAGGAACTACTGGAAGAAGCGCAAAAACTCGGCCTTGGCGCTCAGTTTGGCGGAAAATACTTCGCACACGATATCCGCGTGATCCGCCTGCCTCGCCACGGTGCGTCCTGCCCGGTTGGTATGGGCGTTTCTTGCTCCGCAGACCGTAACATCAAGGCCAAGATCAACCGCGAAGGGATCTGGATTGAAAAACTGGAACATAACCCAGGTCAGTACATTCCAGAATCTCTGCGCCAGGCGGGCGAAGGCGAAGTGGTTAAAGTTGACCTTAACCGCCCAATGAAAGAGATCCTCGCCCAGCTCTCTCAGTACCCGGTTTCTACTCGTCTGTCACTGAGCGGTACTATCATTGTTGGTCGTGACATTGCCCACGCGAAGTTAAAAGAACGTATTGAGTCCGGCGAAGGTCTGCCGCAGTACGTGAAAGATCATCCGATCTACTACGCGGGTCCGGCCAAAACGCCTGCAGGCTACCCGTCCGGTTCTTTAGGTCCAACCACCGCGGGTCGTATGGACTCCTACGTTGACCTGTTGCAGTCTCACGGCGGCAGCATGATCATGCTGGCAAAAGGTAACCGTAGCCAGCAGGTGACTGACGCCTGCCACAAACACGGCGGCTTCTACTTGGGCAGCATCGGTGGACCGGCAGCGGTACTGGCGCAGCAGAGCATTAAGCATCTGGAATGCGTGGAATACCCGGAGCTGGGAATGGAAGCTATCTGGAAAATCGAAGTAGAAGATTTCCCGGCTTTCATCCTGGTCGATGACAAAGGCAACGATTTCTTCCAGCAAATCGTCAGCAAACAATGCGCTAACTGCGCGAAGTAACCCATTCGGCCCGGCACTGGACTGGCACTAAATTTTTGGCGTCAGTCCAGCGATCCCCCCGGGCCAACTTTATCCCCCCATTTACTGGTATTGAATTTTTGCCGTTCACAGGGAATAGTGACCTTTTCCATTACGTGTGAATTCGCAATGCTCCGCACTCTGAACCCCACAATCTTGCGCACCGGCGCATTGATCCTGGCGCTGATTCTTATCTACACCGGTATCTCTGCCTCTGAGAAAATCACCTGGCTGATGGAAGTCACGCCAGTCATTATTGTCGTCCCGCTGTTGCTGGCTACCATGAAGCAGTACCCATTGACGCCGCTGCTTTATACGTTGATTTTCTTGCACGCCATCATTCTGATGGTAGGTGGGATGTATACCTACGCCAAAGTTCCCATTGGTTTTCAGGTTCAGGAATGGCTGGATCTCAGCCGTAACCCCTATGACAAGCTGGGCCATTTCTTCCAGGGGCTGGTACCAGCCCTGACGGCAAGAGAGATTTTAGTGCGCGGCAATATTGTCCGTGGTCGTAAGATGCTGTCATTTCTGGTCTGCTGCGTAGCGCTGGCGATTAGCGCAATGTATGAACTGATCGAATGGTGGGCGGCGCTGGCAATGGGACAAGGTGCGGATGACTTCCTTGGCACGCAGGGTGACCCGTGGGATACCCAGTCGGACATGTTCTGCGCCCTGCTCGGTGCGTTAACAACGGTCCTCGCGTTGGCGGGCTGGCACAATCGGCAGTTGAAAACGGCCGGAGAGCGCTAACGCTTCTCCGGCAATCTACGCTACCTACTACGATACTTGATAACCAGAATCGGCAAGGCGAACAACAGTGTCAGAAAGTTCGCCATGCTGACGGCAGTATCTTCAATCAATAATCCGTAAATCAGCCACAAAACCAGCCCGCACACAAACATCATATACATCAAACCGGAGATACCTTGCGTATTGCGGGTGGTAATAACCTTAATGGCTTGCGGCAAGAAAGAGAGCGTCGTCAGGCTGGCCGCCAAATATCCAATCAACGATTGCCATTCCATCGCTATGCCTTCACATCGCCTGGAGCCACTACCGCAATAGCCGGGATATCCGGTTGCTCATGGTGCTGCGGCACCTTGCGATACTTATCCAGTAAATGGATCTGGATCCTGCGCAGGGTGTCGCCATTCAGTCGATAAAAGCGGAAATACAGGACTAAGGTCACAACGAAAAAGAGTGCGGGTAGCGCTATCATAATAAACTGCATGCCAACGATGGTTTCGGCAGACTGCGCGACATTTGGCGCGTAATTAATCACCCCGAGTATCAATGCGATAAAGAAAGCGGCAAATGCTGACCCGCCTTTTACCACCATTGTCTGTACCGAATAAGCGATACTTTCACAACGAACATTAAGTTTGTATTCACCGTAATCAACGGTATCCGCCACCATAATGACCTGCAACACCCAGAAAAGCGCAGATCCAATATTTAGTAAAACACCAGCAATAACAATCAGTAAGATATTATGGAAATCTGCCAGCGCCATCACCAGTAGTACGCTACAGCTAAGCACCGGCAGCACCGATGCCCCAGCCCACAAGATCCGTCGTGACAACGCGCTTACCAACCGAGGAAAGAAAATCAGCGTCAGCAGGTTTGCCGCACCTGCGTAAGACATGTAGTACGGGAAGAGACTTGCATCGCCAATCACGTAGGTAAAATAGTAAATGGCAAAGCCAGCAATGATATTGGATGCAATATTGTAAGCCAGTGCCATACCTAACAGGCAGGTTAGCTGGTCATTTTTATAAATGAGCCCAACGATCGCTTTCAACCCAAGACGACTGCTGTCTGCCGTGGCCTCACTGTCTGACGTAAAAACCTCATGCACATTCCGTAGCGTCACAACGGTGGAAACGATAAAGAACGCGATGAGAATGAGCGTAAACATCTGAAAACCAAAACCACGATCGGCTCCGCCAACATAGCTCACAAAAGGTAGCGTCACGCCTGCGGTAACAAACCCGGCAAGGCTGGCGAAGAAACGCGGATACGGCACCAGTTGTTCACGCTCGCGTTTATCCAGTGTAATGGTTGGCACCAGTGACCAGAATGGAATATCCATAATGGTGTAGGTCATTCCCCATAATATATACGTCACGCAAACAAATACGACCTGCGCAGTACCCTCAAAAAGATGTGCGCTAAAAAGCAAAAACAGCACCAATGAGTTCGCCAGCGTACCGAGCAAGATCCAGGGTTTAAATTTTCCCCAGCGCGATCGGGTGGCGTTCACAATCCAGCCCATGATGGGATCGTTTACCGCATCCCAGATCCTTGCCGCCAGGAACAACGTTCCGACCAGCCCCACCGATAATCCCACCACGTCGGTGTAGTAATACATCAGGTACATGTACACAATTCCGATGGCGAAATCCTTACCAAACGCTCCAAATCCATAACTGAGTTTTGTTGTCAGAGATATGCTCATAGGGTATCGGGTCGCTGTTACCAGCGCCCGCCTTCTGTAAGAGGAAACGTCAGAGGTTAAACGCCGGATACAATGCCCGGCGTGATTGTGTATTAACGGTGCAGCCAGGCCGGCAGCCAGTCGCCGTGAGACGCGATCAGGTCGTCCACCAGCGCATAAATCTCTTCAATCCCCAGTACAGCGGCGGTATGCGGATCCATCATCGCCGCGTGATAAACGCGATCGCGATTCTCCGTCAGGATGGCTTCCGTTAGCAGGGTCTGAACATTGATATTGGTTTGCATCATGGCCGCCAAATGTGACGGGAGAGTCCCGACTTTCGTTGGCTGAATACCATTCGCATCGACCAGACAAGCGACTTCAACGCAGCAGCCTTGCGGCAGGTTATCGATCAGATTGTCATTGCGAACGTTGCCATACACGACGCTCGGTTCACCGGTCCAGATGGCGTTCATGATAGTGCTGGCATATTCGCGCGACGGTTTAATGTCGATCCGCTCAGCCGTTTTGTACTCTTCCAGCTCTTTTTTCCAGTTCGCCAACTGTTCCACACAACGTTTCGGATATTCATCCAATGGCACCTTATAGCGCTCAATCAGATCTTCACGCCCCGGTTTGATAAACCACGGCGTATATTCAGCGAAGTGCTCCGACGATTCGGTGACGAAATACCCCAGTTTTTTGAACATTTCATAACGCACAATGTTCTGGCAACGGGTATTTCCGTGAATATTTGGTTTCGGCGCCTGACCGGATTCATAGGCCGCCAGCAGCTCCGGGTAGAGATTCACATAGGCACCGTCCGCCGTTTTGCGCTCCAGCTCCAGATAAAACGCCATATGGTTGATCCCGGCACTGCGATAGCGCAAAGAGGCAGGGTCGATGTTCAGATCGCGGGCCAACTCCTCCGCCGTCCCCTGCACCGAATGACACAACCCAACCTGCTTAATATGCGGATAACGTGCATACATTGCCCAGGTGTTCATTGCCATCGGGTTAACGTAGTTAAGCATCGTGGCCTGCGGACAGACTTCGGTCATATCCTCACAAATCTGCCATAAATGCGGGATGGTACGCAGCGCGCGCATGATGCCGCCCGGCCCCAGCGTGTCGGCAATCGTCTGCTCCAGACCATGGCGTTTACACACCGTAAAATCGGTGATGGTACAAGGTTCATAGCCGCCAATCTGGAAAGCGACCACTACAAAATCAGCATCCTGTAATGCTGCTTTTTGATCGGTATAGCAGGTGATTCGTCCAGACGCGCCCGCAGAATCCATCAACTTGCGCACAACAACGTGTGATTCTTCCAGACGCGTAGGATCGAGATCCATCAAGGCGATATGCGCAGATTTAAGCGCATCGCGGTGAAAGACGTCCCCAAGAATATTTTTGACGAAAATCGTGGAACCGGCGCCGATAAAGGTAATTTTGGGTGCTGACATCATGACTCTCCAGAACATTAGTGAACACGGTCATGGTGGCACAGCGCATAGATGAAAACCTCCGACTTCCCTGCCGAGCATTCCCATAAACTCAGATCATCACTCTGCGCCCTATTGGATCTGAGTTTATGGGACAAAATTACCCAAAAAGCAGAGTATGCGGCCGCAAAATGTCGCTATGCTCAATGGTAACGGTCCAATTTGTGTCCTGATTCTCAGCCTTAATACGTGTTAAATGACATGATTCTGATAATTCAGGAAATGGAGCAACCATGAGTACATTACCGACATCGCCTCTCCCTCCCGATCCGCACATGTGCAGTAGCGATGAAGAACAAACCCGCAGCCCGCTATCGCTGTACTCAGAATATCAACGGATGGATATCGAGTTGCGCTCACCGCATGCTATGCCTGCCAGCCACTGGCATGGGCAGGTGGAGATCAATGTTCCGTTTGATGGTGACGTCGAGTACCTTATCAACAATGAAGTCGTGCAGATAAAACAGGGACACATCACGCTATTCTGGGCCTGTACACCGCATCAACTCACGCGTCCGGGCAGCTGCCAAAGTATGGCTATCTTCAATTTACCGATGCACCTTTTCCTCTCCTGGCCGCTGGATCGCGAGCTGATCAACCATGTTACCCATGGAATGGTCATCAAATCGCTGGCGTCGCAGCAGTTGAGCACCTTTGAGGTTCAGCGCTGGCAACAGGAACTGAGCAACCCGAACGAACAAATTCGCCAGCTCGCCATTGATGAAATTGGTCTGATGCTCAAACGGTTTAGCCTTTCCGGCTGGCAGCCTATACTCGTCAATAAAACCTCGCGGACCCACAAAAACAGTGTGTCGCGGCACGCCCAGTTTTACGTCAGCCAAATGCTGAGCTTTATTGCCGACAACTACGATCAGGCGCTCACCATCAACGACGTCGCGGAACACGTGAAGCTCAACGCCAACTACGCGATGGGGATTTTCCAACGCGTAATGCAACTCACCCTGAAGCAGTACATTACGGCAATGCGGATCAATCACGTCCGCGCATTGCTCAGCGATACCGATAAAACCATTCTCGACGTTGCGTTGACCGCCGGATTCCGATCCAGCAGCCGTTTTTATGACACCTTCAGCAAGTTTGTCGGCATGTCGCCGCAGCAGTACCGCAAACTAAGCCAGCAGCATCGGCAAACAATCGCAGGTTGATATCATTCGGCAATATCAGTATCAGCCAAAAAAATATTCCCCCTGTCGATAAACGGCGGTGAAAAACCGCCAACAAGCAAACATAACACACTGTTTAAAAACAAATTAAACACAAATCAGGCTACTTTTTACCCGCTTTACAGCCCATTTTGACAGGATAATACTTGCCTGCGTCACATTCATACGGTGTGTCTGCAATTCATAGATTGCAACCTTTCCACAACCGGGTAAAAGATGATGAAAGTATTAATTGTTGAAAGTGAGTTTCTGCATCAGGACACCTGGGTCGGTAGCGCTGTCGAACGTCTGGCTGACGCATTAAGCCGCCAAAATGTTACCGTCATTAAGTCCACCTCATTCGACGATGGTTACGCAATCCTCGCCGCCAATGAAGCCATTGATTGCCTGATGTTCAGCTATCAAATGGAACAACAAGACGAACACCTGAACGTCAGGCAATTGATCGGCAAGCTCCACGAGCGCCAGCAAAACGTTCCCGTTTTCCTGCTGGGCGATCGCGAAAAAGCCACCGCATCGCTGGATCGCGACCTGCTGGAGCTTGTCGATGAATTCGCCTGGATTCTGGAAGACACCGCAGACTTTATCGCCGGGCGCGCCGTTGCGGCGATGACCCGCTACCGCCAACAACTTCTGCCGCCACTGTTCAGCGCGCTGATGAAGTACGGCGACATCCATGAATACTCCTGGGCAGCACCAGGTCACCAGGGCGGCGTCGGATTTACCAAAACGCCGGCCGGTCGTTTCTACCATGATTACTACGGTGAAAACTTATTCCGTAGCGACATGGGTATTGAACGCGCATCCCTTGGCTCGCTGCTGGATCATACCGGCGCGTTTGGTGAGAGCGAAAAATATGCCGCCCGCGTGTTTGGCGCTGACCGTTCCTGGTCCGTAGTGGTCGGGACTTCCGGCTCTAACCGCACCATCATGCAGGCCTGTATGACCGACAACGACGTCGTGGTGCTGGATCGTAACTGCCATAAATCCATCGAACAGGGGCTGATCCTCACTGGGGCAAAACCGGTGTACATGGTGCCAAGCCGCAACCGGTACGGCATTATCGGGCCTATCTACCCGCAGGAAATGCAGCCTGAAACTTTGCAGAAAAAAATCAGCGAAAGCCCGCTGACCAAAGACAAAGCCGGACAAAAACCGTCTTACAGCGTTGTGACCAACTGTACCTACGACGGTGTTTGTTACAACGCCAAAGAGGCCCAGGATCTGCTCGCGCAGACCAGCGATCGCATTCACTTCGATGAAGCCTGGTACGGCTATGCTCGCTTCAACCCAATTTATGCCGATCACTACGCCATGCGTGGCGCGCCGGGCGATCATAACGGTCCTACCGTTTTTGCCACCCACTCAACCCACAAACTGCTGAATGCGCTTTCTCAGGCATCTTACATTCACGTTCGTGAAGGTCGTGGGGCCGTGAACTTCTCCCGCTTTAACCAGGCGTACATGATGCACGCCACTACCTCTCCGCTGTATGCCATCTGCGCCTCAAACGACGTGGCGGTCTCCATGATGGATGGTAACAGCGGCCTGTCACTCACCCAGGAAGTGATCGACGAAGCGGTCGATTTCCGTCAGGCCATGGCACGGTTGTACAAAGAATTCACAGCCGAAGGCGACTGGTTCTTCAAACCGTGGAACAAAGAGATTGTGACCGATCCGCAGACCGGCAAAACCTATGACTTTGCCGATGCGCCAACCCAACTCCTGACCACTGACCAGAACTGCTGGGTGATGCGTCCGGGTGAATCCTGGCATGGATTTAAAGACCTGCCGGATAACTGGAGCATGCTGGACCCGATCAAAGTCAGCATTCTGGCACCGGGTATGGGCGACGATGGTGAACTGGAAGAGAGCGGCGTACCGGCTGCACTGGTTACCGCCTGGCTTGGCCGCCACGGCATCGTGCCGACCCGAACCACCGACTTCCAGATTATGTTCCTGTTCTCCATGGGGATTACCCGCGGGAAATGGGGCACACTGATCAACACGCTGTGCTCTTTCAAACACCATTACGATGCCAACACCCCGCTGGCACAGGTGATGCCAGAACTGGTTGAGGAACATCCAGACACTTACGCCAACATGGGCATTCACGATCTGGGCGACACCATGTTCGCCTGGCTGAAAGAGAACAACCCAGGCGCACGTCTCAACGCGGCCTACTCCGGCCTGCCTGCTGCTGAAATCACCCCGCGTGAAGCCTATAACGCGATAGTCAGCGATAACGTTGAGATGGTGGCCATTGAAAATCTGCCGGGTCGTATAGCCGCGAATTCCGTTATTCCTTACCCACCAGGAATTCCGATGCTGCTGTCCGGGGAAAACTTTGGCGACGCCAATAGCCCGCAGATTAGTTATCTACGTTCGTTGCAGTCCTGGGACCACCACTTCCCTGGATTTGAACATGAAACCGAAGGAACGGAAATTATTGACGGTGTGTACCACGTTATGTGCGTGAAAGCATAATGTCGTTTTATAGATAGTCCGATGTTTAAGGTAGACATGTCATGCTTGAGTAATTCCTGAGTATTGCTGCAAAACAATAACATTGTCATACCTTTTTGCGCGGGACCACCCCGCGCTTTTTTTATACGCAAATAGCGCCTTTCCACTTGCGTACAAAAATGTGTACATAAGAAAAATCCCGCCAAACATTGTAATTAATTTCAGACACGTTATTTTATTGCAGTCTTGGTTTCATCATACAATTTCAATTTAGCCGATTTGGCTCATCCGATGTTGAGCTACGGTGTTTTATGTTCATATTCCTGGAGTTGGGTATGAGGCTTTGCAGCAAAGAAGCTTGTGTTGTTGTATTAACGGAGAAGGATGTTTGGTTAAGGATTAACGGTAAAGAAGCCATCAGTTTAAAAGCTAATCATATGGCACTGGTGGCATGCGATAATAATATTATCGATTTCTCATCACTTAATAACGCATTGGTCGTACATATCAGCCGCGATATCATTAAAGATTATCTGCGCTTTTTAAATAAAGACCTTTCACAGATCCCACTCTGGCAACGCAGTGCCAGCCCAGTGATGACCTCCGCGTGTCTGACGCCGGATGTCTTCAGGGTGGCTGCCCAACATAGCGTAATGGACACAGTGAACGAAGCTGAAAGAGAGCGTACGCGCTCGCTACTGTTCACGGTGTTATCACGCTTTCTCGACAGCAAAAAGTTTATTTCTTTGCTCATGTATATGCTACGCAACTGTATCAGCGATAGCGTTTATCACATTATTGAGAGCGATATACATAAAGACTGGAATTTAAGCATGGTTGCCAGTTGCTTATGCCTGAGTCCCAGTTTGTTAAAGAAAAAGCTCAAAAGTGAAAATACAAGTTACAGCCAAATAATTACCACATGTCGCATGCGATATGCCGTCAATCAATTACTGATGGACGGCAAAAACATTTCTCAGGTCTCTCAACTGTGTGGATATAACAGTACCTCATACTTTATCTCCGTATTCAAAGAGTTCTATGGGATGACGCCTCTGCATTATGTTAGCCAACACAGGGAGCCATCCGCCGCCTGATTTTTAATCAGTTAGCGATAAGCCATAATAATATCAGCATTAGCGATACCCCAGCTCCGTCATCATTAAACAGACTTTTGACGAGGTATGATAAGGCGTCATTTATCCTTATCAGGAGTTAAAAAATATGTCGACGGATGCTGATGCTCACAAAGTGGGCTTAATCCCCGTCACCCTTATGGTGTCGGGGAATATTATGGGTTCCGGTGTATTCCTGCTACCCGCAAACCTTGCGTCAACTGGCGGGATTGCAATCTACGGATGGTTGGTCACGATTATCGGTGCTCTGGCACTGTCGATGGTGTACGCCAAAATGTCGTCCTTAGACTCCAGTCCCGGTGGTTCTTATGCTTACGCCCGCCGTTGCTTCGGTCCTTTTTTGGGCTACCAGACCAACGTGCTGTACTGGCTGGCCTGCTGGATTGGTAACATCGCCATGGTGGTCATTGGCGTCGGTTACCTGAGCTACTTCTTCCCCATCTTAAAAGATCCGCTGGTCCTGACGCTGACCTGCGTCGTAGTGCTGTGGATCTTCGTATTACTGAACATTGTCGGACCGAAAATGATCACCCGCGTGCAGGCCGTCGCAACGGTACTGGCACTGGTGCCAATTGTCGGGATTGCCGTCTTCGGTTGGTTCTGGTTCCGCGGTGAAACCTATATGGCGGCCTGGAACGTCAGCGGCATGAACACCTTCGGCGCGATTCAAAGCACTCTGAACGTCACCTTGTGGTCATTTATCGGGGTGGAAAGCGCCTCCGTTGCGGCTGGCGTGGTTAAAAATCCCAAACGTAACGTACCTATCGCCACCATGGGCGGCGTGCTGATTGCCGCTGTTTGCTACGTGCTCTCCACCACCGCAATCATGGGTATGATCCCTAATGCGGCGCTGCGTGTATCAGCCTCTCCGTTCGGTGATGCCGCACGTATGGCGCTGGGTGACACCGCTGGGGCGATTGTTTCCTTCTGTGCTGCTGCCGGGTGTCTTGGTTCTCTGGGCGGCTGGACGCTGCTTGCCGGGCAAACCGCCAAAGCCGCAGCCGATGACGGCCTGTTCCCACCGATTTTTGCCCGCGTGAACAAAGCCGGTACGCCAGTGGCCGGGTTAATTATTGTCGGCATCCTGATGACCATCTTCCAGTTCAGCAGTATGTCGCCGAACGCAGCGAAAGAGTTTGGTCTGGTCTCTTCGGTTTCCGTTATTTTCACCCTGGTGCCGTATCTGTACACCTGCGCCGCGCTGCTGCTGCTCGGCCATGGCCACTTTGGTAAAGCACGCCCGATGTACTTACTGGTGACCTTTATCGCCTTTGTCTACTGCATCTGGGCGGTTGTCGGTTCCGGCGCCAAAGAAGTGATGTGGTCGTTCGTCACGCTGATGATCATCACCGCGCTGTACGCACTGAACTACAACCGGATCCATAAAAACCCGTATCCACTGGATGCCCCGGTAAACAATAACTAACTTAAGCAATCGTCATTGCCCGATGGCGTCAGTTCATCGGGCCTACGCTGCCTCGCTGATATTCGAAAAATCAACATTAAGAACTTAAGGTTGGCTTAATTTTACTTTGAGAGGATTTGCGCCACATAGTCGATGGAACCCCCTTAATGTTAAAGCTCTTGTTTAAAAGGCCCACTCTCGGGCTAATCAGCTGGCTCCTGCTGATCTCATTTTATCTTGCGACCTTCCTGAACATTGCGTTCTATAAACAAGTGCTGCAAGACCTGCCTCTGGACTCTGTGCGTAACGTGCTGGTGTTTTTATCAATGCCGGTGGTCGCGTTCAGCGTCATGAACATCGTGCTGACGCTGGCCTCATTCCTGTGGCTTAATCGCCTTGTGGCGTGCATTTTCATTCTGGTTGGTGCATCGGCCCAATATTTCATCATGACCTACGGCATCATCATCGACCGCTCGATGATCGCCAATATGATGGATACTACGCCCGCTGAAACCTTCGCCCTCATGACGCCACGAATGGTGCTTACACTTGGGATCAGCGGCATTCTGGCCGCGCTCATTGCCTGCTGGATAAAAATCAAACCGATCACGCCAGTCATGCGCAGCATACTGTTTCGTGGCGCGAACATTCTGATCTCCGCGCTGCTGATCGTGCTGGTCGCTGCGTTCTTCTATAAAGATTACGCCTCACTGTTTCGCAACAACAAAGAACTGGTGAAATCCCTCAGTCCATCCAACAGCATTGTGGCGACGTCATCCTGGTATTCACACCAGCGACTGGCCCACCTGCCGCTGGTACGCATTGGCGAAGATGCACATCGCAATCCGTTGATGGTAAAAGAAAAGCGTAAAAACCTGACGATTGTGGTTCTCGGCGAGACCTCGCGCGGCGATAACTTCTCGCTGTCAGGCTACTCGCGCCTGACCAACCCGCTGCTGGAAAAAGATGATGTGGTCTATTTCCCCCGCACCACATCCTGCGGAACGGCAACGGCAGTATCAGTACCCTGCATGTTCTCGGATATGCCACGCGCGCACTACGACGAAGAACTGGCACAGCATCAGGAAGGCGTACTCGACATCATTCAGCGGGCGGGAATTAACGTTCTGTGGAACGATAACGACGGCGGCTGCAAAGGGGCTTGCGACCGGGTTCCACACCAGAATATGACTAAGCTGAACCTGCCAGGGCAGTGTATTGACGGTGAATGCTACGATGAAGTCCTGTTCCACGGGCTGGAAGAGTACATTAATAACCTGCAAGGCGACGGCGTGATTGTGCTGCATACCATCGGCAGCCACGGCCCGACCTATTACAACCGCTATCATGCGCAGTTTAAGAAATTTACGCCAACCTGCGATACCAACGAAATCCAGACCTGTTCGCAGCAACAGTTGGTCAATACTTACGACAACACCATTCTTTACGTTGACTATATTGTTGATAAAGCAATCAATATACTGAAAGAACACCAGGATAATTTCACCACCAGCCTGGTCTATCTTTCCGATCACGGCGAATCCTTAGGGGAAAATGGCGTCTATTTGCACGGCCTGCCGTATTCGATTGCACCAGATACGCAAAAACATGTGCCGATGCTGCTGTGGCTCTCCGAGGATTATCAGCAACGCTATCAGGTCTCTCAGACATGTTTGCAAAAACGGGCAAGCTCAGAAGATTTCTCACAGGATAATCTCTTCTCGACCCTGCTGGGATTAACGGGCGTACAAACACAGAAATATCAGGCGGCGGATGATATTCTGCAACCCTGCCGGGGAGGCTAAACGAATGAAAATTCTGATTGTTGAAGACGATACGTTGTTATTACAGGGACTGATACTCGCCGCGCAAACAGAAGGCTATGCCTGCGACGGCGTATCAACGGCCCGTGCAGCGGAGCAATGTCTGGAAACCGGACATTACAGTCTGGTTGTTCTGGACCTGGGTTTACCGGATGAAGACGGCCTGCATTTCCTCAACCGGATCAGGCAGAAAAAATACACCGTGCCGGTGCTTATTCTCACCGCCCGTGACACACTCAAAGATCGGGTCAGCGGGTTGGACGTGGGCGCCGATGACTATCTGGTCAAACCGTTCGCACTGGAAGAGCTGCACGCCCGCATCCGGGCGCTGCTGCGTCGTCACAACAATCAGGGTGAAAGTGAATTAATTGTCAGCAATCTGACGCTGAATATCGGTCGTCGCCAGGTGTGGATGGACGGACAAGAGGTTATCTTAACGCCGAAAGAATACGCGCTCCTGTCACGCCTGATGCTCAAAGCGGGCAGCCCGGTACACCGGGAAATTTTGTATAACGACATCTACAGCTGGGATAACGAACCGTCGACCAATACGCTGGAAGTGCACATTCACAATCTGCGCGATAAAGTCGGTAAATCACGCATCCGCACGGTCAGGGGATTTGGCTATATGCTGGTCGCCACTGAGGAAAGCTAAGTGAAACCGCTGCAATATCTAAAACAACCGCTCCCGCTTCGTCATCGCCTGATGCTGACGATTGGTCTTATTCTGCTGGTCTTTCAGTTGATTAGCACCTTCTGGTTGTGGCACGAAAGTACCGAACAAATACAGTTATTCGAACAGGCGCTACGCGAAAATCGTAATAACGATCGCCACATCATGCATGAGATCCGCGAGGCTATCGCCAGCCTGATCGTCCCCGGCATCTTTATGGTCAGCCTGACATTGCTGATTTGCTATCAGGCAGTGCGACGAATAACCCGCCCGTTGGCAGATCTGCAAAAAGAGTTAGAAGCGCGAGCAGCCGATAACCTGGCCCCAATTGAAATTCACAGCTCAACCGTTGAGATTCAGGCCGTTGTCTCAGCGCTCAACGAGCTAGTGACACGGCTGACCAGCACTATTGAAAACGAACGCTTATTTACCGCCGATGTCGCCCACGAACTGCGTACACCGCTGTCAGGCGTTCGCCTGCATCTGGAATTATTATCCAAAACCCATAAGGTCGACGTTACGCCGTTAATTGCCCGCCTTGACCAGATGATGGACAGCGTATCGCAACTGCTGCAACTCGCCCGCGTCGGACAGTCGTTTTCAGCCGGGAGTTACCAGAATGTCAAACTGCTGGAGGACGTTATTCTGCCCTCCTACGATGAACTCAACACCATGCTGGACCAACGTAAACAGACGCTGCTCCTGCCACAAAGCGCGGCGGATGTTGTCGTGCGTGGCGATGCTACGCTGTTGCGGATGCTGCTACGAAATCTGGTGGAAAACGCGCATCGTTACAGCCCGGAAGGCACCCATATTACGATTATCCTGAACACCGAGCATGATGCCGTCCTGGCCGTCGAAGATGAAGGGCCGGGCATTGATGAAAGTAAATGCGGGGAGTTAAGTAAAGCATTCGTCCGAATGGACAGCCGTTTTGGTGGGATTGGGCTGGGGCTGAGCATTGTCAGTCGTATCACCCAGCTACATCACGGGCATTTCTATTTGCAAAATCGTCAGGGAGCCAGCGGCACTCGCGCCTGGGTGGAATTGGCGAAAAATCAGTAAGAGCTCACCCACACATACAAAAAGCTGCTAACAATCAGCACACTGCACACGGTGGTCAAACTTTCATAAATACGGGTTTTCATGACACTCTCCTCCGAAACTATGGAGGAGAGTTTGCCTGACACAGATTAAGCCAACCTTAAGTTGATATCATAAGACACCTTATCCGGCCTACTCAGTACAACGCTGCCCGTAGGCCCGATAAGCGTAATGCCATCAGGCATTAACACGAATGTCCAGGCCATGCGCCGGATGGC
>NZ_JAOWGT010000068.1:20528-35989 GCF_030333005.1 Citrobacter sp. Cpo030
AATAACACGAATGTCCAGGCCATGCGCCGGATGGCGGCTAGCGCCTTATCCGGCCTACTGAGTACAACGCTGCCCGTAGGCCTGATAAACGTAGTGCCATCAGGCAATAACACCGTTACTCTTCAATACGCGGATGCTGCTGCACCAGACGCGTGCGCTTAACCTGTAGCTCAGCAATTTCCTGATCGATATCTTCGATTTTCTGTTCAATGTTATCGTAGTGTTCGCCGAGGATCTCTTTCGCTTCCTGAATATCCGAAGCAGCAGGTGTCGCGCCTTTCAGCGGCTGATTAGCCGTCTCTTTCATGGTCACGCCGGTAATCAAACCTACTACCGCAATCACCATCAGATAATAAGCAGGCATCATCAGATTCTGCGAGCTTTCCACCAGCCATGCGGCCAATGTCGGAGTCAGACCGGCGATTAATACCGAGATATTAAACGCGGCGGCCAGCGCACTGTAGCGAATATGCGTCGGGAACATCGCTGGTAACGTTGACGCCATCACCCCGGTAAAGCAGTTGAGGATCACCGCCAACATCAACAATCCGGCGAAAATCAGGCCGATGACGTTACTGTTAATCAGAATAAATGCCGGAATCGCCAGCACAAACAGCGCAATACTGCCCATGATCACAAACGGACGACGCCCGAAGCGGTCGCTGAGCAAACCCATAATCGGCTGCACAAACAGCATACCAATCATGATGGCGATAATAATCAACACGCCGTGGTCTTCAGAGTAATGCAGGTTATGCGACAGATAGCTCGGCATATAGGTGAGCAGCATGTAGTAGGTGACGTTGGTGGCAATCACCAGACCAACACATGCCAACAGGCTGCGCCAGTGCTTAGTTGCAATCTCTTTAAACGAGACCTTAGGACCTTCCTGCAGACCCTGACGATCGCCCTGCTCCAGTTTATCCACGTGCTGCTGGAACGCCGGCGTCTCTTCCAGCGCATGGCGCAGGTACAGACCAATCAGCCCTAACGGTAGCGCCAGGAAGAACGGAATACGCCAGCCCCACTCAAGGAAGTTATCCTCGCCGACGATAGTTGAGATCAGGACCACCACGCCCGCGCCCAGCACAAACCCGGCAATCGAGCCGAAGTCCAGCCAACTGCCCATAAATCCGCGCTTACGGTCTGGCGAGTACTCTGCGACAAAAATCGATGCCCCGGTATACTCTCCGCCGACCGAGAACCCCTGCGCCATCTTACACAGCAACAACAGAATCGGTGCCCAGATACCAATTGAGGCATACGAGGGAATAAGGCCGATACAGAAGGTACTGATCGACATAATCACAATGGTGATAGCGAGTATCTTCTGGCGACCATATTTATCGCCAAGCATACCGAAGAACAATCCGCCAAGCGGTCGAATCAGAAAGGGAACAGAGAAGGTGGCGAGTGCGGCAACCATCTGCACGCTGGGGTCAGCCCCCGGGAAGAACACTTTACCTAATGCGTAAGCAACAAATCCATAAACACCAAAATCGAACCACTCCATCGCATTACCTAACGACGCTGCGGTAATGGCTTTTCGCAATTTACCGTCATCAATGATGGTAACGTCGCGCAGCGTTATTGGTTTTATTTTTTTCCTTTTTAGCATACTCGTCCTCATAGACTTAGCCCTGTCACGCTCCAGTTCGAGTCCCCCAACGCCCATGCGTCAGGGTCATCACCGAGCGGGGAACGCACAGGCGCATTCCCTGTAACAAGCGTAGCAGGTTTACTTACACTGACGAGAAACGCACAGTACAACCGAACCTGTTGACGCCTGATTGGGCGGTTAATGACCTCTTTACCCTAACAGCGTTTAAATTTGTGATCAACTTCACATATAGTTTTTCATTTCGTCAACATGCGTAAATTAGGTCATTCTTAGTCAGCTTTTTTACATGTAATGCTTGCGATTTAATGACAATTAAATACAAAAATAAATCGCTTTATTGCACCAACAATCACAACGGTCACTATTATTCTGCTAGCAAAAAAACCACCTAATCCCTTCACAAAAAGATCACAGCTTTTTTAATAATCAGAGCGACCGAGAACTTTTGCTCGGAATATGTGATGAAGATAACTAAAACATCGTTTTATTTTGATTGAATCAATGTTCCCATGAATGCAAACTAATTCCAGACGCAATATCCCTGGGAGCAGCAACACGCTCAACGTATGCCGCGTTAGATTTTATAAAACAAAGAGATAGCGATTTTCTTTGTTAAGAAACACCAGTAACCATTTGAATTTATTAATTTTTACCCTCTTGCGCGAGTTTTAGCAGCGACAAGACATGAGGACGTTTATGAAAATTAAAGCCACGATTGAACGCATCCCCGGCGGAATGATGTTGATTCCTCTGTTATTAGGCGCAGTGTTAAATACGTTAGCCCCGGATACCGGTGCGTATTTCGGTTCGTTTACCAAAGGAATGATCAGCGGAACGGTACCGATTCTGGCAGTGTGGTTTTTTTGTATCGGCGCATCTATTGATTTACGGGCGACCGGTACGGTATTACGCAAGTCCGGTACGCTGGTAATAACCAAAATAGCCGTAGCGTGGGTAGTGGCAATGATTGCTGCTTCATTTATTCCTGATACCGGTATTCAAACCGGGTTCTTTGCAGGCCTCTCAGTTTTGGCAATTGTCTCCGCAATGGACATGACCAACGGTGGTTTGTACGCCAGCCTGATGAACCAGTACGGCACCAAAGAAGAGTCCGGCGCATTTGTGTTGATGTCTCTGGAATCCGGTCCGTTAATGACCATGGTGATCCTCGGCTCCGCGGGTCTGGCCTCCTTCGAGCCACACCATTTCATCGGCGCGGTATTACCGTTCCTGATTGGTTTTACGTTAGGCAACCTGGATCACGACCTGCGTTCTTTCTTCAGCAAAGCCACACCGGTGCTGATCCCGTTCTTCGGCTTCGCGTTGGGTAACACTATTAACCTGAGCGTGATCGTTGATACCGGTCTGCTGGGTATCCTGCTGGGCGTCGCGGTTATCGTCATCACCGGTATTCCGCTGATTATTGCTGACCGTGTTATTGGTGGCGGGAACGGTACGGCAGGCGTCGCAGCCTCCTCAGCAGCAGGTGCTGCGGTAGCAAACCCGGTGATTATCGCCCAGATTAACCCGGCGTTCGAACCGGTTGCCGCATCCGCTACGGCGCTGGTTGCCGCCAGCGTAATTGTCACCGCCATTCTGGTGCCGATTATCACCGCGCTGTACGCCAAACGTTTTAATAAAAACCTGGTCGCCAACGAAGCAGTGGCCACCCCGGCAGACTCTCTGCACCACTAAACCTGCCTTTATCCTACTCACCAGCCCTGCTCAATTGACGAGCAGGGTCGGTGCAAAAATCTCCTCAACCATCGCATCGACCAGCCGCTTTGCCGAACACAATCGCGGCATTCCCAGCGCCACATTTTGCCAACGCTGCGTCACCGACCAGCTCACAGGATGACGTTGCGCATCGCACCAGCTCCCCAGCCAGCTCAGCATATCGTTATACTCGCCCGATCCGCCGACAGCTGGCGTGCTGAGCCAATGATGATAGTAATGACGCGTAGCGGGCGCTGCATTCACGCTGTCCGCCAATGCCTGAGCAGCCATGGTTCGCAGGTTGTCTTTTAGCATTAACACCACATCGGCATTCGCTAACCGGCAGGCATCACCAAAAGCTCCCCAACGTAGCTCCTCCAGCGCAACAAAACAGCGTCCTGGTAACGACCAGCCGTCATACGCGCCAGCCCGCCAGCGGGTAAAAATTTGTTCGCTATGCTCGCCCGCCTGAACCGTCAGGCCGCGCTGGGTCAGCGCCTTCTCTTTATACGCCGCGCGTTGGGTAAACCAATCAGTCAGTGAATTTATTTGCTGTAAAAGACCGGGGGTTGAAAGCCCACGCGGGTGTTCTGTTTGTTGCAAAAACATTAGCCCTTCGGCGATCCGTACCAGCGCCAGATGACCCGGGTCAATCATGCCTGCCAGCTTCTCCACCAGCTTAAGGCGCATCACCAGATGCTCGCTGGACACTCCCGCCATCACCCACGCACGCAGTTGCGTTTGGGATAACACTTCCTGCGTCAGACGCGCACGCAGCCGCTTCTGCTGTTGCAGAAAACCGCCGGAACGTTTGGTTTCATCTCCCTGAACCAGATCGACCATAAACTTCGGGTAGACACACTCCAGCGTCCTCCCGGGGCCTTCCAGTAAAACGTTAGTCATGTGTGCTCGGTTGCAAAAAGGGTATTGATATCGTCACGCAGCAATCGGGAATCTTCATAAAGCCATGCCGCAATCGTAATGCGCTGCTGCAATTGCTCATTCATTGCATTCACCGCCGATTCATTTTGTTGGCGTAGCGTCAGGCTCTCACTCAGACTCGCCTGCAATTGCGCCAGGCACAGAGAGAAATCAGCAAAAAATGTGGCCATGCCAGCCGTAACGGAGATATCGACCTGAGCAGCTAAAGCTTTACGAATTTGTTGGCAAAACTGGGAGACGTACTGCACAAGGTTTTTATGCAATGCGCCCATATCAATGAGATAACGCGTTTTTGTTTCGACGTAATCATTCCATCCCCAGTTGGGTTGATTTAGCCAACGAGAGAAAGTGTCACGCACCACACCGCCAGTAGACGGCGCATTTTCTGCCGGGATATCCTGCTCAATGGCCTCGTTAAACAATTGGCGGGTATTGAAATTAAACATCGCCGTATGGAACGCTGGAAAACGGATCCGCGCACGAAAACCGGCGTGGTTTAGCTCCTCTTTCACCCTTTGCTCAATTGGCCGCATCGCGTCATTTAGCGCCCGGGAGAGAGTCGACTCAAGCTGTTCAAAACGCAGGGCTAAGTCCCGGCTGATGCTTTCCTGCGCCGCCAGCAATACCCCCTCACAGGATGAGCGAATTTTATCTAACACGATTTTCGCCTGCCCTTCATCATGCAGCACCAACATCTCTCCGGCCATTTCTGCCGTATTCACAGCATTCCCCAGACCGTGTTGTGACATCATCAGGACGTTATCTTTGACAAAGAACGTATTGATACCGCAAAGAATCTCAGTCTGTTGCTCACTGAGATAGGCAGCGGCAGCCTCCAGCGCCAGTTCTACTTCATGGCTGACTTCATCGCTCACCCGCCCCTGGCTCACTTCTAACTGCTGCATATCCTCTTCAATATGCGTGATGTTCAGCCGCAGTTTGTCATAGGCGACCGTTAACCCGTGGGCGCGAAATTCCAGATATTCGTGCACGCTTTGTGCATAGTTCAATAACTTATGTGACGCAGAGCGAAGCGCATACAACGAAGCATTAGCATAAGCGGCGTGGATCACTTTCTGGATCGGCTGTTCAAACAGCGAGTCTTCCCACAACAGGTCGGCGGCATGGCGGATGTGTTCCGTATCGTCAAGATCGGTGGTGCGCCAGCGTCTGCCAAGCGCCGCTTCGGCAAAATCCTGCACCCAACGTTGCTCCTGATGATCCGGCAGTCGCCCGCGCGTCGCCAGCTCATGACGCGCCCTGTTTGCCAGATAGCCCCACATTGAGGAGACCGGATAAATTCTTTCAGGGGCGATTCCGCCTTGCATCAATGTGCCGGAAATCAACGCCCGCACCTGGTCTTCATCGTCACTGTTGCGGTCTTTCTGATCGAACTTGTTCACCAGCGCATACAGAGGAACTGACTTGCCGACCGCCATAATCGCCTGACGCACTTCCTCATCGGAAATCGATTTCAGTTGGGTGTAATCCAACACCGCCAGCACCGCAGAGGCCCGCACCAGCTGTTCATTGAGCATTTTTTGTAAGTGCGGTTGTCCCGCCTCGTTCGGCCCCGGCGTATCCAGCAGCGTTAATTGCCCTGGGTAGCTTGCCTGTCCAGCCAAATGGACAAATTCAACCTCAATAACCGGAATATGCTCAATCGCAGCATAGGCAGCAAAAGGAAAATCAACATCCAATGCTTTTGACAGGCGCACCAGGTCGTTGAGGCTTTTAAGACAATGGAAAATAGGCTGTGCGCCAAGATAATACCGTTCAAATGCCACACCATTTTCAATATGTTGCAGCAGGACATTCATATCCTTGTCAATTTCCAGGGTCTGCGTAAGACGCAGGCGATCGCACTCGCGCACGCGTTGCTGCAAAACCTTCATTAAGGCATCGATCGGCGCGACATGTGAAAAATGCAGCACCGGCTCTTTCTGCCCCGGCGTATGGCGTATTAGCGTTGGTAACGCCGTCATGGGGCGATTACGATTAGGTAAAACTTCTGTACCTACAATGGCATTAATCGTCGTCGATTTTCCCGCTTTCATCGTGCCAACAATCGCCAGCACCATTTCCAGACGCGTAATCTTGCGCAGCTCATTATTGAGCGTTGCTTGCTGGACATCCATGCCACGCGCGCTGAAATGCAGGGGCTGAACAACCTGACTGCTATGCTCTCCTTGTTTTAGCGCGACATCATCCAACGAGGTCACGGGCAATTTTTGCAATTGCCTGAGATGTTCAAGCGAGAGCATCAGCAAGCGTTCCGCTTCCTGACTTAATTCATATATTGTCTGTGTGTGCATGGAAAATTTTTCCTTAACGCAAATGGCATTGCTTTTATTTAGCCCAATCGTTTTATTTATAGATTTTTTGGCTTTTATAATTACGTATAGAAATAATTAAAATCAAAACAACCAATTGATATTATTAAAATAAATTTGGTGTATAACCGCTGGCCTGATGCCTCTCACTTATGAAAATAAGTAAGAAAGATAAACAGCGTAGTTCAGTTTTAAAAAATGCCAGCGGAATCCCCCTACTAAATTTAAGGGGTTCAATGATATTCAATCACAATGACTTAGGCATTTCTAAGCAATGTTACCTATGAATATCAGATATTTCGCCTCACCTTATCTTAAATATCTAAGCGTAGCAATTTCCCTTAAAAAATATTCCGCCATACTTTCATTGAGGTGAAAGCAGAGGGTCTTTACAGCAGATCATTTTGCGTAATCACGCAGTAGTCCCGACAAAAGCAGGGATTTTATGTATAATTGCGGCCTTTTTCGGCAATCTGCCATTTTTTGGGCGCATTTGCCCCTGCTGACTTTTGAGGAAATCCACATGTCATTACCACACTGCCCGCAATGCAACTCCGAATACACTTACGAAGATAACGGCATGTTCATCTGCCCGGAATGCGCTCACGAATGGAACGATGCTGAACCGGCGCAGGACAGCGACGAACTGATCGTTAAAGATGCCAACGGCAACCTGCTGGCTGACGGCGACAGCGTTACCGTCGTGAAAGATCTGAAAGTAAAAGGTAGCTCTTCCATGCTGAAGATCGGTACCAAAGTGAAAAACATTCGTCTGGTTGAAGGCGACCACAACATCGATTGCAAAATCGATGGCTTTGGCCCAATGAAGCTGAAATCTGAGTTTGTGAAAAAGAACTGATGCAATTTGCCTGATAGCGCGACGCTAATCAGGTCAACACCAGCTCTTCTGCCAGGCGGGAAGCTCATACTTCCCGCCTGGTTTATTTTTGCAGACGCTAACTACACTTAATTGGCTTCTTTTACCTGAGGTAAAGATTATGCCGTTAAGTCCCTATATCTCCTTTGCAGGCAACTGCGCTGACGCTATCGCCTACTATCAAAAAACGTTAGGCGCTGAGCTACTCTACAAAATCAACTTCGGTGAAATGCCCAAATCGGCGCAGGAAAGCGAAGATGGTTGCCCTTCAGGCATGAAATTCCCCGACACCGCCATCGCCCACGCCAACCTGCGCGTTGCGGGCAGTGACATCATGATGAGCGATAGCGCCCCGGACGGAAATGCTCACTACTCTGGCTTCACGCTGGTGCTCGACACGCAAAACGTCGATGAAGGCAAACGCTGGTTTGATAACCTGGCAGCAAACGGAAAAATCGAAATGGACTGGCAGGAAACCTTCTGGGCCCACGGTTTCGGTAAAGTGAGCGACCAGTATGGCGTGCCGTGGATGATCAACGTCGTCAAACAACAGCAACCCCCTACAGAGTAATCCAACGGGAGGCCAGCCCTCCCGTACTGTCATCAAATAGCGCTCAACTCTTCATCGTCGAGTAACCATCCCTTAACGAAAACGTCACATTAATCCGCCACGATGGGGCCACTTTTTTAGGGAGGCCGCATCATGCAAACGATTATTCGCGTCGAGAAACTCTCCAAGTCCTTCAATCAACATCAGGCGCTCAATGCGGTTGATCTGAACATCTGTTCCGGTGAGATGGTGGCTCTGCTTGGGCCGTCTGACTCCGGCAAATCCACCCTTTTACGTCATTTAAGCGGTTTGATCACCGGTGATAAATCCCCCGGTAGCCGCGTCGAGCTGCTGGGCCGCACCGTTCAACATGAAGGCCGCCTGGCGCGCGATATCCGCAAAAGCCGCGCCCACACCGGCTACATCTTCCAGCAGTTCAATCTGGTGAACCGCCTGACGGTGCTGGAGAACGTCCTGATTGGCGCGCTCGGCAGCACGCCATTCTGGCGTACCTGTTTTAGCTGGTTTAGCCAGGAACAAAAACAGCGTGCATTACAGGCGCTGACCCGCGTGGGCATGGCGCACTTTGCATACCAGCGCGTTTCCACGCTTTCGGGCGGTCAGCAGCAGCGTGTCGCAATCGCCCGCGCACTGATGCAGCAGGCCAAAGTGATCCTCGCCGACGAGCCGATAGCCTCGCTGGACCCGGAATCCGCCCGCATCGTGATGGACACCCTACGCGACATAAACCAGACCGACGGCATCACCGTGGTCGTCACGCTGCATCAGGTGGATTACGCCCTGCGCTACTGCGAACGCATCGTCGCGCTGCGCCAGGGCAACGTCTTCTTTGATGGCAGCAGCCAGCATTTTGATAACGATCGTTTTGACCATCTCTACCGCAGCATGAACCGCATCGAACAGAGCGCGCAGGCTGCCTGACATCCCCACAATGAGGAATGGAAATGAGTTATAGAACAATTGCCGCGCTGGCCTTCACCAGCATGTTTAGTCTCAGCACACTGCTCACCCCGGCCCATGCCGAAGAGCAGGAAAAAGCGCTGAACTTTGGCATTATTTCGACCGAATCACAGCAAAACCTGAAGCCGCAGTGGGAACCGTTCCTGAAGGACATGGAAAAATCACTGGGCGTGAAAGTGAACGCCTTCTTCGCCCCGGACTACGCCGGGATCATCCAGGGAATGCGCTTTAACAAAGTTGATATCGCCTGGTACGGCAACCTCTCGGCAATGGAAGCGGTGGATCGCGCTAACGGACAAGTGTTTGCCCAGACCGTCGCCGCCGACGGATCCCCGGGTTACTGGAGCGTGTTGATCGTTAACAAAGACAGTCCGATCAATAACCTGAACGATCTGATCGCTAAACGTAAGGATCTGACCTTCGGCAACGGCGATCCTAACTCAACGTCAGGCTTCCTCGTCCCCGGCTACTACGTCTTCGCCAAAAACAACATCTCCGCCAGCGACTTCAAACGCACCGTTAACGCCGGACACGAAACCAACGCGCTGGCCGTCGCCAACAAGCAGGTCGATGTCGCCACCAACAACACCGAAAACCTCGACAAGCTGAAAACTTCCGCGCCGGAAAAACTGAAAGAGCTGAAGGTTATCTGGAAGTCGCCACTGATCCCGGGCGATCCGATCGTCTGGCGTAAAAACCTTTCCGAAACCACCAAGGACAAGGTGTACGACTTCTTTATGAATTACGGAAAAACACCGGAACAGAAAACCGTACTGGAACGCCTGGGATGGGCACCGTTCCGCGCCTCCAGCGATCTGCAACTGGTGCCGATTCGCCAGCTGGCGCTGTTTAAAGAGATGCAGGGTGTGAAGGACAACAAAGGGCTGAACGAGGAAGAGAAAACCAGCAAAACCTCGGTGCTGAAAGCGCAGCTCGATGACCTTGACCGTCTGACCGCCGCACTGGGCGCTATGACCAGCGTCACCAAAGCGGTGCAGTAACCCTGGTGCCCAAATTGTAGGCCTGATAAGCGCAGCGCCATCAGGCAATGCAAAGGATTACATGCCGGATGGCGGTGCCAGCACCTTATCCGGCCTACAACAGACCCGAAACATCGACACCCAGGAGCTAAACATGCAAACCATCACCGTCGCCCCGCCCAAACGTAGCTGGTTCTCGTTGCTGAGCTGGGCCATTCTTCTCGCCGTACTGGTAGTCTCGTGGAAAGGTGCCGAAATGGCTCCGCTCACGCTAATCCAGGATTCCGGCAATATGGCGACCTTCGCCGCCGACTTCTTCCCGCCGGACTTCAGCCAGTGGCAGGACTATCTCGGTGAAATGGCCGTCACTCTGCAAATTGCCGTCTGGGGTACCGCCCTCGCCGTTGTGCTGTCGATCCCCTTCGGCCTGATGTGCGCCGATAACCTGGTCCCGTGGTGGATTTACCAGCCGATGCGTCGCCTGATGGACGCCTGCCGCGCCATCAATGAAATGGTCTTCGCCATGCTGTTCGTGGTCGCCGTCGGGTTAGGCCCATTCGCCGGGGTGATGGCGCTGTTTATCCACACTACCGGGGTACTCTCCAAGCTGCTTTCCGAAGCAGTAGAAGCTATTGAGCCAGGTCCGGTAGAAGGCATTCGCGCCACCGGTGCCAACAAAATTGAAGAGATTCTGTACGGCGTTCTGCCGCAGGTCATGCCGCTGCTTATCTCCTACTCGCTGTATCGCTTTGAATCCAACGTTCGCTCGGCCACGGTGGTCGGAATGGTGGGTGCAGGCGGTATTGGCGTGACCTTATGGGAAGCGATTCGCGGCTTTCAGTTCCAGCAAACCTGCGCCCTGATGGTGTTAATCATCGTCACCGTCAGCCTGCTGGATTTTCTTTCCCAGCGTTTGCGTAAGCACTTTATCTGATTAGCGAGGCATTGATTGCTATGCACTTGTCTACACATCCGACCAGTTATCCAACGCGTTATCAGGAAATTGCCGCGAGACTTGAGCAGGAGCTACGTCAACATTATCGCTGCGGTGACTATCTGCCCGCCGAGCATCAGCTTGCCGCGCGCTACGAGGTAAACCGCCACACCCTGCGCCGCGCCATTGACCAGTTGGTTGAACGCGGTTGGGTTCAGCGTCGTCAGGGCGTCGGCGTGCTGGTGCTGATGCGCCCGTTCGATTACCCGCTTAATGCCCAGGCGCGCTTTAGTCAGAATCTGCTGGACCAGGGCAGCCATCCCACCAGCGAAAAACTGCTGGCGGTGCTGCGTCCGGCCTCCAGCCACATTGCCGATGCGCTCAGCATAAACGAGGGCGATAACGTGATTCACCTGCGCACCCTGCGCCGGGTTAACGGCATCGCACTGTGCCAGATCGACCACTATTTTTCCGACCTCTCGCTGTGGCCGCTGCTGCAAGGCTTCAACAGCGGTTCGCTGCATGACTACCTGCGCGAACAGTCCGGTCTGAGGCTGCTACGCACGCAAACGCGCATCAGCGCCCGCCGTGCGCAGGCCAAAGAGAGCAAGGTGCTGGAAATCCCCAATATGGCGCCGCTGCTGTGCGTGCGCACCCTGAACCACCGTGAAGGCGAAGAACACGCGGCGGAATACTCCGTCAGCCTGACCCGCGCCGACATGATCGAATTCACTATGGAGCACTGAATGCATTTCGATACCGCCACCCGCCAGCGCTGGATGCGCGCGCTGGCATACAGCAATGCCGATGTCCTGAACGCCCGCATCACCGCGCTCAAGCTGACGCCGGACTATGAACTTATCCGCGCTTCGGAAAGCGGACTGATGCAGATCCAGGCCCGTATGGGCGGTACCGGCAACCGCTTCTTTGCCGGTGACACCACCCTTACCCGCGCAGTGGTACGCCTGAAGAGCGGCACGCTGGGTTACAGCTACCTGCTGGGACGCAACAAACAACATGCCGAGCAGTGCGCGGTGATTGACGCGCTGCTGCAGGAACAAACGCATTTCCAGAACCTAATGGAAACCTTAATTGCCCCGCTGGAAGCGGAACGCGATGCGCTGATTAACGCACGCCGTGCCGAAGTCAACGCCAGCCGGGTCGACTTCTTCACGCTGGTACGCGGAGATAACGCATGACTTTACAGACCGCTTTTAATTTACCCGTTCAGGATGCTCAGCAGAGCTTTCGTCGCCTGCTGAAAGCCATGAGCGAACCGGGCGTAATCGTCGCCCTGCATCAACTGAAACACGGCTGGCAGCCGCTGGGTCTGGCGACCACCAGCGTGCTGCTGACCCTGGTCGATGGCGACACGCCGGTCTGGCTGGCGCCGTCGATGGATAACGATATTGCCCGCCAGAACCTGCGTTTTCATACCAACGCGCCGCTGGTGGATCAGCCGCAGCTGGCGGCCTTTGCCGTCGCCGACGAGCGCATCAGCAGCGAACAGCTTAACGCCCTCTCCGCCGGTTCAGCCGTCGCGCCAGAGACCAGCGCCACGCTGATTGTGCAGGTCGCAGGCTTAAGCGGCGGACGTATGCTGCGTCTGACCGGTGCGGGCATTGCCGAAGAGCGCATGATCGCGCCACAGCTGCCGGAATGCCTGATTCACGAACTCACCGAACGCCCGCACCCGTTCCCACTGGGGGTCGATTTGATCCTCACCTGCGGTGAACGCCTGCTGGCTATTCCGCGAACCACCCATGTGGAGGTGTGCTGATGTACGTCGCCGTCAAAGGGGGCGAAAAGGCGATAGCCAACGCCCACGCCCTACAGGAAAACCGACGCCGGGGCGATGAGACCATTGCTGAACTGAGCGTGGCACAAATCGAACAGCAGATGAACCTGGCCGTTGACCGGGTGATGACCGAAGGCGGCATCGCCGACCGCGAACTGGCGGCGCTGGCGCTGAAGCAGGCCAGCGGTGATAACGTCGAAGCCATCTTCTTGCTCCGCGCCTACCGCACTACGCTGGCAAAAGTGGCGGTCAGTGAACCGGTTAACAGCGCAGAGATGCGCCTTGAGCGCCGAATCTCGGCGGTCTACAAGGATATTCCCGGCGGGCAGCTGTTGGGACCAACCTATGATTACACCCATCGCCTGCTGGATTTTACCCTGCTGGCCAATGGCGAAACGCCGCCTCTACGCAGCGCAGACGGCGCGCAGGATGCCTCCCCACACGTCTTTTCCCTTCTGGCCAACCAGGGACTGGCAAAGCGTGAAGAGGATGATGGCGCGACACCCGACGACATCACCCGCACGCCGCCGGTTTACCCCTGCTCACGCGCTTCACGTCTGCAGCAGCTGATGCGCGGCGACGAAGGCTATTTGCTGGCGCTGGCCTACTCCACCCAGCGCGGCTACGGGCGCAACCACCCGTTTGCCGCCGAAATTCGTAGCGGCTATGTGGCACTGGAAACCGTACCGGAAGAGCTGGGATTTGCGGTGAACGTCGGCGAACTGCTGATGACCGAATGTGAAATGGTCAATGGGTTTGTCGCACCAGAAAACGAATCCCCCCATTTCACCCGCGGCTACGGGCTGGTGTTCGGTATGAGCGAACGTAAAGCGATGGCGATGGCGCTGGTGGACCGCGCTCTACAGGCAGCCGAATACGATGAAACGGTCACAGGACCGGCGCAGGACGAAGAGTTCGTGCTGGCGCATGCGGATAACGTCGAGGCGGCGGGTTTTGTTTCGCACCTCAAACTTCCCCATTACGTCGATTTCCAGGCCGAACTGGAACTGCTCAAACGCCTGCAACAGGAGGCCACCCGTGACCACTAACCTCTCCGGCTACAACTTTGCCTATCTTGATGAGCAGACCAAACGCATGATCCGCCGCGCAATTCTGAAAGCGGTGGCAATCCCGGGTTACCAGGTCCCGTTTGGCGGACGTGAAATGCCGATGCCCTACGGCTGGGGAACCGGCGGTATTCAGCTTACCGCCAGCGTGATTGGCGAGCCGGACGTGCTGAAGGTGATTGACCAGGGCGCAGACGACACCACTAACGCCGTGTCGATTCGTAATTTCTTCAAGCGTGTAACCGGAGTGAATACCACTGAGCGTACGGAAGATGCAACGCTGATCCAGACCCGCCACCGCATCCCGGAAACGCCGCTGGTGGAAGATCAGATAATCATCTTCCAGGTACCGATCCCTGAGCCGCTGCGCTTTATCGAACCGCGTGAAACGGAAACTCGTACCATGCACGCGCTGGAAGAGTACGGCATCATGCAGGTGAAACTGTATGAAGATATCGCCCGCTTCGGCCATATCGCCACCACTTACGCCTATCCGGTGAAGGTCAATGACCGCTACGTCATGGACCCGTCGCCCATCCCGAAATTCGACAATCCAAAGATGGACATGATGCCGGCCCTGCAACTGTTTGGCGCTGGCCGCGAAAAGCGTATCTATGCCGTTCCACCTTACACCCGCGTGGAAAGCCTCGATTTCGACGATCACCCGTTTACCGTGCAGAGCTGGGATGAGCCTTGTGCCATCTGCGGCTCAACCCACAGCTATCTCGATGAAGTGGTGCTCGATGACACCGGCAAACGCATGTTTGTCTGCTCCGACACCGACTACTGCCGCCAACAGAGCGAGGCCCTCAGCAAATGACGCAACCGCTGCTTTCAGTCAACAACCTGACCCATCTCTACGCGCCGGGCAAGGGCTTCAGCGATGTCTCTTTTGACCTGTGGCCAGGCGAAGTGCTGGGCATCGTCGGCGAGTCCGGTTCCGGCAAAACCACGCTGCTGAAATCGATCTCTTCACGGCTGACGCCGCAGAGCGGTGAGATTTTGTATCAGAACCGTTCGCTGTACGACATGAACGAGGCCGACCGTCGCCGTCTGCTGCGCACCGAATGGGGCGTGGTGCATCAGCATCCGCTGGATGGCCTGCGCCGTCAGGTCTCCGCAGGCGGCAATATCGGCGAACGCCTGATGGCCACCGGCGCGCGTCACTACGGTGACATCCGCGCCACCGCTCAGCGCTGGCTGGAGGAGGTAGAGATCCCTGCCTCGCGTATCGACGATCTGCCCACCACCTTTTCTGGCGGCATGCAGCAGCGCCTTCAGATTGCCCGCAACCTCGTCACCCATCCCAAACTGGTGTTTATGGACGAACCTACCGGCGGGCTGGACGTTTCGGTACAGGCCAAACTGCTGGACCTGCTGCGCGGCCTGGTGGTGGAACTGGATCTGGCGGTAGTGATTGTCACCCACGATTTGGGCGTCGCACGCCTGCTGGCCAACCGTTTGCTGGTGATGAAGCAAGGTCAGGTGGTGGAAAGTGGGTTAACCGATCGCGTGCTCGACGATCCGCATCATCCATATACCCAGTTGCTGGTGTCGTCGGTGTTGCAGAACTGATTTTTTGTTGTGCCGGATGGCGGCTATGCCTTATCCGGCCTACGGAGCGGCATCGCTTGTGCCGGATGGCGGCTACGCCTTATCCGG
>NZ_JAOWGT010000068.1:36039-154438 GCF_030333005.1 Citrobacter sp. Cpo030
CGGCATCGCTTGTGCCGGATGGCGGCTACGCCTTATCCGGCCTACGGAGCGGCATCGCTTGTGCCGGATGGCGGCTATGCCTTATCCGGCCTACGGAACGGCATCGCTTGTGCCGGATGGCGGCTACGCCTTATCCGGCCTACGGAACGGCATCGCTTGTGCCGGATGGCGGCTACGCCTTATCCGGCCTACGGAACGGCATCGCTTGTGCCGGATGGCGGCTATGCCTTATCCGGCCTACGGAGCGGCATCGCTTGTGCCGGATGGCGGCTACGCCTTATCCGGCCTACGGAGCGGCATCGCTTGTGCCGGATGGCGGCTACGCCTTATCCGGCCTACGGAGCGGCATTGGTTGTAGGCCTGATAAGCGAAGCGCATCAGGCAATCGAACGCAAAAATGTCTAAAGAGGCTAAAAATGAACGCGATCCGCGTTGAAAATGTCAGTAAAACCTTTGTCCTGCATCAGCAAAACGGCGTGCGTCTACCGGTGCTGCAAAACGCCACTCTGGACGTTAAAAGCGGCGAATGCGTGGTGCTGCACGGTCGCTCGGGAAGCGGAAAATCCACATTGCTACGTTCGCTGTACGCCAACTACCTGCCGGATGAAGGACGCATCCACATCCGCCACAGCGATGAATGGGTCGATCTGGTGCAGGCCCCGGCGCGCAAAGTACTGGAGGTTCGCCGTTCAACCATCGGCTGGGTGAGCCAGTTCCTGCGCGTGATCCCAAGGATTTCCGCGCTGGATGTGGTGATGCAACCGCTGCTGGATCTGGGGGTCTCCCGTGAGGAGTGTGCAGCCAAAGCAGCTAACCTGCTTACCCGCCTGAACGTGCCGGAGCGGTTGTGGCACCTGGCGCCGTCGACCTTTTCCGGCGGCGAACAGCAGCGCGTCAACATCGCTCGCGGGTTTATCGTCGATTACCCAATTCTGCTACTTGATGAGCCTACCGCCTCGCTGGACGCCAAAAATAGCGCCGCCGTCGTCGCATTAATTGAAGAGGCGAAAGCCCGCGGCGCAGCAATTGTCGGCATTTTTCACGATCAAACCGTGCGCGACCGCGTCGCGGATCGTCTGCATCTGATGGGAACAACAGCATGATTATCAATAATGTAAAGCTGGTGCTGGAAGATGAAGTGGTGCAAGGATCGCTGGAAATCGAGGGCGGGGTCATTCGCACCTTTGCAGAAAGTCCGAGCAGCCTACCTGAGGCGCTGGACGGCGAAGGCGGCTGGCTGCTACCAGGGCTTATCGAGCTGCATACCGATAATCTCGACAAATTTTTCACCCCGCGCCCAAAGGTAGACTGGCCTGCCCACTCGGCGATGAGCAGCCACGACGCGCTAATGGTCGCCAGCGGCATTACCACCGTACTGGACGCGGTGGCAATTGGCGATGTGCGCGACGGCGGCGACCGTCTGGAAAATCTGGAGAAGATGATCAATGCGGTCGAAGAGACGCAAAAGCGCGGGGTCAATCGCGCCGAGCATCGCCTGCACCTGCGCTGTGAGCTGCCGCATCACACTACCCTGCCGCTGTTTGAAAAACTAGTCAGCCGCGAGCCGGTAACGCTGGTGTCGCTGATGGATCACTCGCCAGGCCAGCGTCAGTTCGCCAATCGCGAGAAGTACCGCGAGTATTATCAAGGTAAGTATTCGCTCACCGACGAGCAGATGGCCCGCTATGAAGAAGAACAGTTAGCGCTGGCGGCGCGTTGGTCACAGCCTAATCGCACGGCGATTGCCCAGATGTGTCGTGAGCGCCAGATTGCGCTGGCGAGCCATGATGATGCCACCCATGATCATGTGCTGGAATCGCACCAGCTAGGCAGCGTGATCGCCGAATTTCCCACCACCTTCGAAGCGGCTGAAGCCTCGCGCCAGCATGGTATGAACGTGCTGATGGGCGCGCCCAACATCGTGCGCGGCGGTTCTCACTCCGGCAACGTAGCGGCGCATAAGCTGGCTGAGCTGGGGCTTTTGGATATTCTCTCCTCCGACTACTATCCCGCCAGCCTGCTCGATGCGGCGTTTCGCGTAGCGGACGACGACACCAACCGTTTTACGCTGCCACAGGCCATTCGTCTGGTGACCCGCAATCCGGCACGGGCATTAAATCTCGACGATCGTGGCGTTGTTGCCGAAGGCAAACGCGCTGATCTGGTGCTGGCACACCGCAAAGGCGGCAACATCCATATCGACCACGTCTGGCGTCAGGGCAAAAGGGTATTCTGACTATGGGTAAACTGATCTGGCTGATGGGGCCATCCGGCTCCGGTAAGGACAGTCTGCTGGCCGAACTCCGCCAGCAGGAACCGGCGCAACTGCTGGTAGCGCACCGTTACATCACCCGCGCCGCCAACGCCGGGAATGAAAATCATATTGCGCTCAGTGAACCAGAGTTTTTTACCCGCGCCGGGCAAAACCTGCTGGCGCTGAGCTGGCACGCCAACGGCTTCTACTACGGCGTTGGCGTGGAGATTGACCTCTGGCTACACGCCGGTTTTGATGTGGTGGTCAACGGCTCGCGCGCACATCTGCCCCAGGCGCAGGCCCGTTACGGCGCTTCTTTACTTCCCATTTGCTTACAGGTTTCCCCGGCGATTCTACGCCAGCGCCTGCAGGCGCGTGGACGGGAGAGCGAAACGGAAATCGCCGCCCGCCTTGAACGCGCAGCCCGCTACGCCCCGTATGACTGCCACGTCCTGAACAACGATGGAAGTTTGCTACAGTCTGTCGATACACTACTCACACTGATGGGACGCAAGGAGAAGAAACATGTCTGTCTGTGAATTACGCCGCGCCACGCTATACGATACCGATGCGGTTTACGCGCTTGTCTGTGAGTTGAAGCAGGGCCAATTCGATCTGCAGGCCTTTAGCGCTGGCTACGCCGCAAATCTGCAAGATCCCAATATGCACTACCAGCTGGCGCTGCTCGACGGACAGGTCGTCGGCTTGATCGGCCTGCACCTGCAGTTTCATCTGCACCACGCCAACTGGATTGGCGAGATTCAGGAACTGGTGGTGATGCCACAGGCACGAGGGTTAAGGGTCGGCAGTCAGTTACTGGCCTGGGCCGAAGCCACCGCGCGCGAAGCGGGCGCAGAAGTCACCGAACTTTCCACCAGCACCCAACGCCTTGACGCACACCGTTTTTACCAGCGTGAAGGCTATACCATGAGCCATTTTCGCTTCACCAAACCGTTGTAGGGGGAGCCATGAGTCTGACCATTACGCTGACGGGAACGGGCGGCGCACAGCTAGTGCCGACATTTGGCTGCGACTGCGCGGCCTGCCAACGAGCACGCTTACAGGCACAATACCGTCGACGCCCATGTAGCGGGGTGGTCAAGTTCAATAATGCGGTGACGCTGCTGGACGCGGGGATCCCGCATCTGATGGACGACTGGCCGGCGGGCAGCTTCCAGCAGTTTCTGCTGACCCATTATCATATGGATCATGTACAGGGATTGTTTCCGCTACGTTGGGGCGTGGGGACGACCATCCCGGTGTACGGTCCGCCGGATGAACAGGGTTGCGACGATCTGTTTAAGCATCCGGGCATCCTCGATTTTAGCCATACCGTGGCACCGTTTGTGGTGTTTAATCTGCAAGGATTGCAGGTAACGCCGCTACCGCTCAACCATTCAAAGCTGACGTTTGGTTATCTGCTGGAGACCGCACATAGCCGCGTGGCGTGGCTCTCCGATACCGCCGGGCTTCCCGACAAGACGTTGAAGTTTCTCCATAATAACCAGCCTCAGGTGATTATCATCGACTGCAGCCATGCCCCGCGCGCCGAGCCACCGCGCAATCATTGTGATTTAAACACCGTTATCGCCTTGAACGAGGTTATCCGCTGTCCACGGGTGATCCTGACGCATATCAGCCATCAGTTCGACCTGTGGATGATGGAAAATCCACTTCCCGCAGGGTTTGAGGCAGGATATGACGGAATGGAGATTGTGCTGGATTAATTTCCCGGACAATAAGACTTGTTAACAGGTCTCTTAAATCCTATACTAAGACCAGTTAAATGGTCTTTAGGAGCGATTATGCCGCATATCATTTTAAGCGATACCACCGCCAGTGTGAGTGAGCTGAAAAAGAACCCGATGGCAACTGTTAACGCAGGGGATGGGTTTCCGGTCGCAATCCTGAACCGTAACCAACCCGCCTTTTATTGTGTGCCAGCAGAGCTTTACGAAAAAATGCTCGATGCACTGGATGACCAACAGCTGGTTAAATTAGTCCATGAACGAAGCCAACAACCCCTGGTGGATGTGGATCTGGACAGCTACTTATGAGTTATACGGTAAAGTTCAGGGAAGATGCGCTGAAAGAATGGCAAAAACTTGATAAAGCCATTCAGCAGCAATTTGCCAAAAAACTAAAGAAATGCTGTGAAAATCCACATGTCCCTTCAGCAAAGCTCAGGGGAATAAAAGATTGCTACAAAATCAAACTACGAACATCAGGGTTTCGTCTTGTTTATCAAGTCATTGACGACACCCTGGTCATCGCGGTCGTTGCCGTCGGTAAACGCGAGCGTAGTGAAGTCTATAACCTTGCCAGCGAAAGATTACGCTAACGATCGTAATCTTCTTCCATTCTGCGTTCTTCGTCTTCTAACTGACGCCGTTCTTGATCGAGCTGACGCTGACGGTCATCCAGTTGGCGACGTCGATCTTCAAACTGGCGGCGGCGATTGTCATACTGCCTGCGCCGATCGTCGCTCATCTGGCGCTGCCAGCTTTCATCACGGGAGTCATCATAATCCCGCCCGTTGTCCGGTTTGTATGCGTCGTTAATCGCCTGCTGAATATTACCAATGGCGTCATCGATAATATCCGCCTGCGCTGACATGGTGGTCAGTGACAGCAAGCTAAAAAGAAGAAATGTCGCGGAGCGTTGCATAAAACCAGCCTCATCAAGAAACTCGCCCCACGGTAATCAAAGCGTATTTGCGCGGGTAGCGGACGAATCTCAATTACGCGAATGCCACAGCGCCTGCGCCAGTTCTCCCCGGGTAAAAGGCTTACGCAATAGCGCCACATCCGGCAGCGCCGGGTTATGCGCCGGACGTAAATCCTGACCGCTTATCAGCAGGATGGACAACTGCGGATAATGTGCCAGCGCATGATTCACCACATCCACGCCGCTCAACCCTCCTGGTAGCATTAAGTCACTGATTAAAATATCAATCTCGGATGAAGCCGCCAGCATATGCATCGCCTGTTCGCCGTTGGCGGCCTCTAACGTCAGGTAGCCCAGCAGGTGTAACTGCTCGCACAACGTCTGGCGTACATCGGCTTCATCTTCAAGCACCAACACCAGTTTTTCACCGCTGTTCGCCGCATGTACCGCCACCGGTTCTGCCTGAGCCTGCACCGGCACAACGGCGCGAGGCAGTTGTAGCCTGACCGTCGTTCCCTGCCCGGGAGCGCTTTCAATCTCTACCCGACCACCGGACTGGCGTACAAAACCGTAAACCATCGACAGCCCCAGTCCGCTGCCGCTACCGGTCTGTTTGGTGGTGAAAAACGGTTCGAAGACCTGGGCTTTCACCTCCTGTGACATCCCGCTCCCCTGGTCGGCGACCTCCAGCATCACCATATCCTGCTTGCGCCCATCGCTGCGCGTAACCCGCTGATTCCAGGTACGGATTTTAATCGTGCCCGCCTGCCCGTCCATGGCGTCACGGGCGTTCATCACCAGATTGATAATGGCGTTTTCCAGTTGGCTGACGTCAATCCACGCGGGCCAGGCGGGAGACTGGGCTTCAATCTCCAGCGTCAACGTGGTCGGAAGAGAGTGGCGCATCAGTTCGCCCAGGTTTTCCAGCAGCGTTTTCAGTTCCACCGCATGGGGATGCAACGACTGTTTGCGCGAAAAGGCCAGCAGGCGTTGGGTAAGTAGCGCCCCGCGCTCGGCGGCTTTTAGCGCCCGATTGACCCGTGGCGCGTCGGGTGACTCCGGATTCACCAGATCCAGACTGCCAATAATCACCGCCAGCAGGTTATTGAAATCATGTGCTAATCCACCCGTCAGTTGCCCCACCGCCTTCAGCTTTTGGCTGTGCAACAGCGCTTCTTCCAGCCCCTGACGCTCGGTGCGGTCGATTTCCATCTGGCTGGTTTTTTCTTTTAGCAGTCGGGTGGTGTGCTCCAGCGACGCCGTATTCCGGGCAAAGACGCTAAAGGCGCGGGCCAGCTCGCCCAGCTCATCGCGCCGCTGCAGGGCCGGGACGCTGACGTCTGATTCACCGTGCGCCAGCCGGGTCATCGCCCGCGAAATGGCCGTCAGGTTGGAGCCGAGATTGCGGTAGATATACCACCCGGCAAAACCGGTGATCACCACCGCCAGCAGCGCAAACACTAAAATAAACAACGCGCCGGATTGCAGTTCCTGATGGCTTTGCGCCACCCGCTGCTCTGAGATCAGCGCCACCTGCGAGGCATACTGATTGATATCGCTGTTGAGGATCGCCACCAGCGCTTTGATATGAAACATATACCAGTTGATGGCCAAATCGCTCTGCTCCAGCGCGGAAGAGAGCGGCTCCAGCTTATGCAGCTCCTGGTTGAAGTCGTTGAGGATACCGCTAATCAGCGGACTAGCATGGCGCAAGGGAAGCGCAGGCATCACCGCATCCAGTTGTTTCACCACCGAACGCGGCGTGGGCGTGTCGATGGCAGCAACAATTAAGCGATCCATCTGCCCCAGCAGCACATCATCCTGCGCGCCGATGAGCTTTTGCAGATGACGTAAATAGCTTTGATTTTGATACAGAGAACTGAGCAACGCGTTACGCTCCAGATGCCGCCGCTGTCCGCGCTGCAACATCCCTTCTACGCTGCTTTGTAGTTCATTACTGCGCTGGATAATACGCTCGACCAGCACCGGCTCCTGCTGCGCCAGCGGCGCGGTAGCCAGTTGTTCCAGCGATCGCTTCAACGCCCGTTGCGTCTCCTGCAGCCGCTCCGCTTCCCCTTTGTATTCCAGCGCCCCGACCACCTGCGACAGCCGCACTGCCGCCGTCGCCACGTTCGCCGTATCGCGCGCCAGGTTCATGCTGCCGGTCATGTCGTCAACGGTTTGCTGCTGCACCTGCTCCTGAATCTGGCTTGCGTGCTGAAAACCCAGCACCGCCACGCCGCTCACCATCAGCGTGACCGCCACCACCAGCAGATTGAAGAACAGCAATCGTCCGCGCGCACTGGCGAAAAAGTGACGTCCCGGTTGCGGCATATCACGCTCCGTGAAGAAAAATCGCAATATGACAAATATGAACGGCTTCTGACATTTTGCATTTACATTCCTGTGATGGACTGCTGATATCGGCCACCCCACAGGAGATCCGCCATGAGCAGGACACCGGTTCTGGAGATGCGCAACATTGCTAAAGCGTTTGGCAAATTTTACGCGCTGAAAGGGGTCGATTTAACGGTCTGGCCGGGCGAGATTCATGCCCTGATGGGCGAGAATGGCGCGGGGAAGAGTACCCTGATGAAGATCCTCGCAGGGGCCTATACCGCCACCAGCGGTGAGATCCTGATTGACGGTCAGCCGTTCCACATTCGCGGGCCAAAAGACGCGCTTAGCGCAGGCATCACGCTGATTTATCAAGAGATGCAGCTCGCGCCAAACCTGACAGTGGCAGAAAATATCTTTCTTGGCAGCGAGCTGTCGCGCGGCGGTCTGGTCCAGCGTAAAGAGATGGTGATGCAGTCACAGAAAGTCATCGACCGACTCGGTGCCCAGTTTAAGGCCAGCGACCGTGTGATGACGTTGACCATCGCCGAACAGCAGCAGGTGGAAATTGCCCGTGCCCTGCACCGTAAAAGCCGCATTCTGGTAATGGATGAACCCACCGCCGCCCTCTCCTCACGTGAAACCCACCGCCTGTTTGAACTGATCATGCGCCTGCGCGATGAGGGGATGGCGATTATCTACATCAGCCACCGCATGGCGGAAGTGTACGAACTCTCGGACCGCGTCAGCGTCCTGCGCGACGGGCAATATGTTGGCAGTCTGACCCGCGACAAGCTCAACGCCTCGGAGCTGGTGCGCATGATGGTGGGCCGTCCGTTGAGCGATCTGTTCAACAAAGAGCGCGACATTCCCTTAGGTAAAGCGCGCCTCAACGTTCATCACCTGACTGATGGCAACAAAGTGCAGCCGTGCAGTTTGCTGGTACGCTCCGGGGAGATCGTCGGCCTGGCCGGGTTAGTCGGTGCCGGGCGTTCTGAGCTGGCTCAGTTGATTTTTGGCGTGCGTAAAGCCATCGGCGGCATGATTGAAGTAGACGGTGAACCGGTAGTGATCCACTCCCCGCGCGAGGCGATTGACCACGGCATTGGCTTTCTGACGGAAAACCGCAAAGAGCAGGGATTATTTTTAGAGCTGGCAGCGGCAGAAAACATCACCATGGCAACGCTGGAGCGTGACGCCAACTGGGGCATGCTCGATCGCAAAAAGGCGCAGGCTATTTCCGATGACGCCATCAAGCTGCTCAACATCCGCGTGCCGCACGCACAGGTACGCGCGGGCGGGCTGTCTGGCGGAAATCAGCAAAAACTGCTGATTTCACGCTGGGTCGCGATCGGCCCACGTATTTTGATCCTCGATGAACCCACGCGCGGCGTGGATGTTGGCGCCAAAAGCGAGATCTACCGGATCATGAACGATATGGCGCGCAAAGGCGTAGCGATCCTGATGATCTCCAGCGAACTGCCGGAAGTCGTCGGCATGAGCGATCGCGTGTACGTCATGCGGGAAGGAAGCATTGCCGGCGAGCTGAACGGACAAAGTATTACCCAGGAAAATATTATGACGCTGGCTACCGGCGTGAACGACTCCCACCATCAGGCGGTGCCCCATGAATAATCCAACCCCTCCCCAGCAGGTGGCGAAATCCGCCTCCGCGAAAAGAATGCTGATGAGCGATCTGATGCAAACAGTCGGCATCTTACCGATTCTCATCCTGATTGTGGCGGTATTTGGCTTTATCGCGCCCAACTTTTTTACCGAAAGCAACCTGCTGAATATAACCCGTCAGGCGTCGATCAACATCGTGCTGGCGGCTGGCATGACCTTCATTATTTTGACCGGCGGAATCGACCTCTCGGTTGGCTCGATTCTCGGCACCACCGCCGTCGCAGCCATGGTCGTTTCTCTTATTCCTGAGCTTGCCATGCTGTCAATTCCGGCGGCGCTTATGCTCGGCCTGGTGCTGGGATTATTTAACGGCGCGCTGGTCGCTTTTGCCGGACTACCGCCGTTTATCGTCACGCTTGGAACCTATACGGCGCTGCGCGGCGTGGCCTATCTGCTGGCCGACGGTACAACGGTGATTAACTCCAATATCAGCTTTGAGTGGATCGGTAACAACTATCTCGGCCCGGTTCCGTGGCTGGTGGTCATTGCGCTGGCGGTGGTGGTGGTGTGCTGGTTCATTCTGCGCCGCACCACGCTCGGCGTTCATATCTACGCGGTCGGCGGCAATATGCAGGCCGCACGTTTAACCGGGATCAAAGTGTGGCTGGTGCTGCTGTTCGTCTACGGCATGAGCGGTTTGCTCTCAGGTCTTGGCGGGGTGATGAGCGCCTCGCGGCTGTATAGCGCCAACGGCAACTTAGGTATGGGTTACGAGCTGGACGCCATCGCGGCGGTGATCCTCGGCGGCACCAGCTTTGTTGGCGGGATCGGCACCATCACCGGCACGCTGGTGGGGGCGTTGATAATCGCCACGCTCAATAACGGCATGACGCTAATGGGCGTCTCCTATTTCTGGCAACTGGTGATCAAAGGGGCGGTGATCATCATAGCGGTGCTAATCGACAAATACCGTACCCGACACCATCAAAGTGCATAGACAAGCTTACTGGCCTGCTCATTCGTAGGCCTGATAAGCGCAGCGCCATCAGGCGTATAACAACAATACCCTACGTGAGGAAACGAGTATGCGTTTGAAGCCATTAGTGACCGCGCTCTGTGCTGGCGCCCTGCTTGCTGCAGCTCCGTTTGTGCAGGCAAAAGAACTGAAATCGATTGGCGTTACGGTGGGCGATCTGGCCAACCCGTTCTTCGTGCAGATCACCAAAGGTGCGGAGCTGGAAGCACGCAAGCTGGCAGGTGATAGCGTTAAAGTAACGCTGGTTTCCAGCGGTTACGATTTGGGGCAACAGGTGTCGCAGATCGACAACTTTATTGCCGCCAAAGTCGACATGATTATCCTTAACGCCGCCGACTCCAAGGGCATCGGCCCGGCGGTAAAACGCGCGAAAGACGCCGGGATCGTGGTGGTTGCCGTTGACGTGGCAGCGGAAGGCGCAGACGCGACCATTACCTCCGATAACACCCAGGCAGGTGAAATGGCCTGTAAATACATTACCGACCGCCTGAAAGGCAAAGGCAACGTCGTCATCATCAACGGGCCACCGGTTTCCGCCGTCCAGAACCGCGTGGAAGGCTGCCAGACTGAGTTTAAACGCCACCCTGACATCAAGGTGCTGTCGCATAACCAAAACGCCAAAGGCAGTCGCGAAGGCGGGCTGGAGATCATGACCGCGCTGCTGGCGGCGAATCCGAAGATCGACGGTGTATTCGCCATTAACGATCCGACAGCGATCGGTGCCGATCTGGCGGCAAAACAGGCGCAGCGTAGCGAATTCTTTATTGTCGGCGTAGATGGATCCCCAGACGGTGAAGAAGCGCTGAAGCGCGAAAACTCACTATTTGTGGCGACTCCGGCACAAGATCCGCAGGTGATGGCTGCCAAAGCGGTCGAAATCGGCTATGACATATTGCAGGGGAAACCCGCCCCGAAAGAACCCGTGCTGATCCCGGTGACGATGATCGATAAAAACAACGTCGGCAGTTATAAGGGTTGGACGGTGAAATAAATCCTGAACCGACTAAGGCTCCTGCCACAAAGAGAGTCAAAGAAGCAAGAGCGCCCGTCAGGGCGCTTACCTCATAAAAACTGAGAGTAATAAATATCCATTTCCTCTTCTATATTATGACTCAGTATAAAAGAAAAAATCATAACCGCCGTGTAAATAACCAGAATACCAATAACCAAAGGTGCAAACGTATACCAGGGGTGACTTTGGAACAGTTCTAGTGGTACGAGACTTACAAATCCCATACACCATAAAATAATTGCGCACAATTTTATGACTCTCCAATAATCATGGAAATCCAGCTTATCAAGTGCAGGCCAGCATCCTGGATATTTAGCAGCTATTATACCGGATTGAATAGTATCTGCGGATGTACTGGCGAATAACTGATGGCCTTGACCATATTTTGCAGCATCCGCAGCCAACGCTAATACAACCCAGCGCTGAACCTCTGTGCTTTGCCCAGTGACGGCCTCCAGTTCATATCGACTATCGGCCAAAATGCTCGTTTTTGCGTTTTCTATCCCACTAAACAATACGAATTTTGACTGCTTATCCAGTGAGTTGAACCATAGTTTTTTAATTTTACTGACATCAACTTGCTGTGCAGAAAGATATGTACTTACGATTTCATCAAGATAGTAAGGGGTACTGTCCATCATGCGTAATAAATATAAAGGTGTGTCTTTATCTTTAAGCAGTTGTGTATTGGTAAAAATAAAGGCATTAGCACTTTCAAAAAAATCAGCATTATTTTCATCATGCAATTCAACGGTAATAACCAGGTTATTTTCAGAAATATTTAAATCAACCCACTCATTTATTAAAAAATAATCAG
The DNA here is from genome assembly GCF_030333005.1 of Citrobacter sp. Cpo030. Lineage (NCBI taxonomy): Bacteria > Pseudomonadati > Pseudomonadota > Gammaproteobacteria > Enterobacterales > Enterobacteriaceae > Citrobacter > Citrobacter sp. Cpo030. The sequence goes on from NZ_JAOWGT010000068.1 coordinate 47,789, forward strand.
GACATTTGTGAAGAATATTAATTTTTCCGACCTTATCGTTGGGGATGCTCAGACTTGCCAGCACCGCCTTGAAACTATTGCCGATAGTGTCATCCGCTCCCTTAACGTATAGCCAGGTAGTAAAAGGCCGATAATCCCTGACAAGAGAACATTTGAGGGGCTCTATCAACTGCCTTAGTACTTTATCAACTCTGGCGTCATCCATTGAGTCAACTTCAATATCAATTCGTAACGGCGTTGCAGAACCTTCTGGCGCTTCACCCTCTAATTTCTGAATTTTTAATGCCAGTTCAGGCACCGGGAGAATGGATGAATAGTCTAAAAGAGGCAATGCCCGTATTGCCCAGTTTTTCCACTGGTTCATACCATACTTCTCAAGATAACCCGCATAGTAACATGGAAAAGATATAACACCGTAAGTGATTACCACCACACACCAGATTGCTAATACTATTAGCGACGGGATACCTATTGCATTCCATATCAGATCATCAGGAACTTTCTTGTCCTGCAACCAGCTGAATATATTGTACGTTATAAAAAACAGAAAGATAGCACAGCTAATGATCAGCATAATATTAAGCGGGAATTTTTCTGGTTCTTCATAGGGATTCTTGTTTGGTATCTTCCATTTCCTCATTTGCTTGTCCCCGCCGTTGGCAGTGTGGTTTTAATTGCACAACCACATGCGGCCCTACAGCCATCCACAACGACGCCTTTGCCGTCCATTGTCCAGGTTGGCTCAAAATCAAGTATTGGGAAGGTACCTTTGTGCAGAATACAAACCACAGTATCCCCCTGTAAAGCGACAGGAATTCCCATAAACTTGCTACCAGAAGCTTTATTGACATATCCGCCATTTTCCAGCGGATCGTTTAGCCTGATTACACCTTTCATATTATTTCCCTGTATCCATATCGCAGTGCATCCGGGTCCAGCCCTTATAGCCACCCACCTCCGGTTCTTTGTCCGGCAGGTTTTGATAGTTGGCCTTATAACCTTCCGTTAAATGGGCTAAAGATGCTTTCATAAACACCACCGTTCCCCACGCAGCACCTGGAAACTCAGGACTGGTATGGCCGTTCACATACTCGCCACCGGATTTATGCTTGCCTGGCCTGTAGAGATAATAGGTGTCATCAAAGTATTGATAATCTATACCCGGACCACCCGGCGCCAGACGCGAGTCGTCAAAAGGATATGAACTCATATACAAATGCCCCTGTGCAGTGGTAATAAATGCCTGATTATTAACTACCACCACTCTTTTTATTTCTTTTCCTTCAGGTCTGTCACGCATAACACCATCTGAGTTTCTCTCCAGCGCCGGGAAAGGGGCCATATATGTTGCTACCTGCCACGTTTGTCCATAATCTTTTGATATCAGATAAGCAGTCGGCTCCCAGTTTGGGATAAGTATATATTTATCAGAAGGGTGAATATAGTTTCCCGAGAAAAGTCTGAAGGAGGCAAATCTTCCATCAATTAACTCTTTGTGAATATTTTTTTTACCATCGTGATACCAAAGTGCTCCCTCACAATAATAGCCTTTTAACTCCAGATAACGATTATCGTCATAACGATAAATAACCTGCGAGGGTGTTTTTTTTGTACAGGCAGTGATAGCGCATAGTGAAACTGCGCCGATTAATACTCTTACCATAATTCCTGGTTTCATAATTCATCCTTAAACGTTAAGCGGTTTTGGCATATCCCATTGCAGATTATTTCCCTGCATCCATATCGCAGTACATCCGGGTCCAGCCCTTATAGCCCACCACCTCCGGTTCTTTGTCCGGCAGATTTTGATAATTCGCTTTTTCTGACTCAACAAGATTATCCAGTCCTTGTTTCATAAAAATAACCATACCCCACGCATATCCTGGAGATTCAGGTCTGATGTGGGCATTCACATACTCGCCACCGGATTTATGCTTGCCTGGCCTGTAGAGATAATAGGTGTCATCAAAGTATTGATAATCTATACCCGGACCACCCGGCGCCAGACGCGGGTCGTCAAAAGGATATGAACTCATATACAAATGGTCCTGCGCTGTGGAAATAAACGCCTGGTTATTGACCACCACCACTCTTTTTATTTCTTTTCCTTCAGGATAGTCGCGCATAATACCATCTGAGTTTCTCTCCAGCGCTGGGAAAGGGGCCATATATGTTGCGACCTGCCATGTTTGTCCGTAATCTTTAGATATTTTATATGCCCCTGGCTCCCACTCAGGCACAAGTATGTACTGTTCTGAGGGATGGATAAACTCACCCGAGAAAACCCTATAGATTGGATTGCCATAAATTGATTTGTGGATCTTTCTTTTTATGTCATGGTAAACAACATATCCTTCACAATCATAACCGATCAACTCCAGGTAGCGATTATCATCAAACCGGTAAATTACCTGTGAGGGTGTTTTTTTTGTACAGGCAGTGATAGCGCATAGTAAAACTGCGCCGATTAATACTCTTACCATAATTCCTGGTTTCATAATTTATCCTTAAACGTTAAGCGGTTTTGGCATATCCCATTGCAGATTGGGAGTCTCGGTATTGTATATTTCATTGTGTCTGGCAGGTTTAACCGTTGTTGAATGACAATATTCGTTAACCACGCCAAACTCGCCTGTCGGTAAAATATCATCCGGTCTATTCATGTAATCTTTTGTGTCAGCTTTATTCAATATCCCCGTTGTATAATAATCCACAGTTTTTGGCAGACCATTACGCTTCATACGCCAGTCTCCGCGCAGGAGTAGCTCGGTCCAGAATTCTCCGCAGCGGTGATCGAATGCCCCGCATATCCCCACCGCCAGATCGAAGGCCATCGCTTTTACGGGGGCATCTTTCGACATAACAATAGAAGAGTGCTGGCTGTAACCAACCTGCTCTGATTGCAGCCATTCTTTTTGCAGCTCATCCGGCGTTTTTTCATAAATCAACTGAACGGTCTTATTGTATCCCCCGCCCAGAACAACGCCTTTGGTATAAGGCTTACCATATTTTTTGGAGAACATCGTAAGTTCAGTGGGCGTTAATTCATGGCCCGGCTGTAAAGAATCAAAACCTGCCCCGCTCAGCGTTCTGATGTCGGTTTCAGTGCGCGCAATAACCGTGGCTTTTGCAGAAAATGAGATGTCCTGATCGGGTGAACCCGGCGCTATCGAATATTTATACTGACTTCCCGCACCCTGTAACTGGTGTCTGAAGGTGACGGGGAGCTGCTCACCATTCACAACAACATCCGCAAATGTATATTGTCTGGTCGCCAGCGTATCCTGATCAAAACAACCCTTTTTTAACGCCGGCATTTCAAAAGGCACGCTCAGTGGGCTGCCGCCTATTTCCGGACCATTTTCGCAGAAAACCCGCTGGCGCAGATTGTCTATGCCGCTGGCAATGTCGTGGGGGACTCCCCGCCAGCCCAACCCCTGGACGTTAAGTAATGAAACCACACTGTCATTGGGGCAAAAATAGTTATATACCTTGCCAAAGTTATTACGCGTATAGAGTTTATTCTTGCGCCATTGAGAATTGGTTTTACTCAGGCACAGCGCGCCTTCTAATTCATCGATCTCAGCCTGCGTGTGATATTCCCCCTTGCCATATCTGGCGTTGGTCGCCATCAACTGGCAGAAATTGCGGAACGTCTGCTGTCGGGCGCGATCCGTTTGATGATGTCCGGGCGTCATACCTTCAGCAGCCGTTTTTTCCAGTGCGTAGGGAGAGTGATTCAGGATCACACAATCGGCAGGATCGGCACCTGCTGCTTTGACCAGCATATTGGCCAGCATGGTAATTATCGTTCCCTGGGAGTGCGCAATGATATTAATTGGGTCGTTTTCAGTAGGTTTATTTTTTCGAATCATCAGGATTAAATCAGCCAGCCGCTGCGCGGCAAAAAACTGATAAATACGGTGCGGGTTATCATAAATAGGGTGCGTAAAATCCCCAGCATTCAGATGAAATGAAGCAAATCCTGCCGTAGCGTTCGCAGGGCCGCCGGAACCAGGGCCTAACATATCCGGAATAGTAGTTGTCGCATTGGCAAAGGTACCCCCGCCTTTCGCATACACATCATCCAGCACGTTGCCAAAATTATCATTCTGATATTTCAAGGTGGTTTGGGGAATATGCCCCAGCTTTTCCAGCTTTGTGTTGTCATCTTCCTGATAGGCGTTGTAAGGCAGTTTTGCGGCGTCTCCTGATTTTGCCCGTTCTTCGCGATAACGCCGCTGGTCTTCTATATACGTCGCATGATCGACAGGTTTATATCCCCAATAAAATGGAATGACCGGGCTGCGTCCGGGCATTTTCACCTGCTGCTGCTCGCCATCGCCCATATCCATTTTGTACTGATGCCATTCATGCGGATACATATCCGTGCGGCCCAGACGTTCATTCAGGCCGGCAATGATCCCCTGCTCCTGATTCTGATAGGCCTCGCCAACATCGTTGACACCGTGCACAAGGATCACAATACAGGGCATGGGATACTTAACGGGCACGTCGCAGACAGCCATTTTTCCGCCCGTTGATTTAGGCACGCCCTGTACACCGGTCGCCACCACCCGCGGATTAAAGGGACTGTTACTCATTTGGCAAAATCTCCATTTTCATTTCGTCCATTTCAGTCATATCCAATAACGGCGTCATTCCTTCATCGTCTGTGGCGCCTTCAATGGTTTCACCTGATGCCTTAGTCAGTCTGAATTTTGTATTTTTCAGAACATCGTCTGGGTTGCCAGAGCCATGTAATTTAATGCGGCGATGAAACTGTTCTTCCTGAAAGACAGGGGTTTTATCTTTTGCCGACTCCGGTCCGCTCCAGTCAAGAGTGGTGCCTTTCAACTGCACTTTTGCGGGAGAGAATATTTTTACTGAGCCGTCTTCATTTATTCTGATACCGCCACCACCGCACAAAAGCTGGATATTCTTCCTGGCGCTGATGGTCACGTTGCCGTTCATACTCTGAATATGAAAATGCTTATCAGAAAGCAGGCCCATTTCCCCGCGCTGCGCCTGGACGGAAATATCATCTTTTGCGGCGATGATTTTGATTCCGATAGCTCTGCTGAAAAGTGACAGGCCCTGTCCAACGGCCATTGAGAGTTTTTTAAAGACGTTAAAGCTGCCGTTGCTGGCGGCGTTTAGCGACAAATCTTTGTCTGCTGATAATGCCATCGTTTGTGGTGTCAGCAGGGCCATACCGTGATCGGCGTAGGCCACCAGTCCCGAACGGGTAAGCTGTTCAAGCGCAGCGTTAAGCTGCTGCTGCGGCCCCAATTCGACATTTAACGCCTGTGCCGTCAGCGCGCTCTGCTGAAGTGACGTTGCCAGCGTAAGCGCGTCCTGAAGCTGCTGAACCACTGCGCTCATATCAAGCTGCTTGCCCTGGGCTTTTGGCTGCGCCTCGGTCGTGAGTAATATCCCCTTTGCCGCCCTCAGGACCGCGCGGTCATCGGTGCGCAGTTCTGCGCCTTCGCCGCGCGGTTTACCACCAGCATCAACCAGATGGCCCATATTCAACTGCGTTTTGCCGTACTCGGTACTCAGTTTGACGTGTTCCTGCCCGCGCCGATCCTCCATCCGCAGCTTATTAAAACCCGCAGTGCGGATGACATTGCGGGTATTATTGCGGCTGGTGACGGGGTCAGGCTTTGGAGCATGATGCAGGGCGTGCGCAATAAAAGGTCTTTCCGGATCGCCGCCTTCAAACGCAATGGCGACCTCTGTGCCCTGGATTAACGGAAAGTGATGACCATAAGTATCACCGGCATAAACCCGCGCCAGACGAACGGGCATGCTTTCATAACCTTGCCTGTGCTGGTCGAGGTCAAAATCAAACTTCACCCAATATCGACCCTGCACATCGATATGAGCATATTTGTCATTGTCTATTGATGATGAAACGATCGCGGGAACAGTACCCGCAATACGTGGCCGGGGTAGCGGCTGAGGTCGAAAACAAACGTTCTGGCTGTAGGGAATACCGATAAGCCGGGACTGGAGCGCTGCATCGCGCCTCCCCGTCACCCGCATTGCCGTTACCACAAATCCAGAGGCGAAAGCATGTGGAATGGTACCGTCGATTTCCAGCACCATCCCCGGCACGATCGACGGACTGGTGGTCACACCGTTTAAAATGGACTGATTATTAAGAATAATTTCGTGATGCAGTTTGGCATAGAACCAGCTGGATTCACCTGGCTGCACCTCGGCAAATTGCGATCCCGGCTGATGATGGATATCCGCATAGCGATACTCTGTGCCATATGTCGTAGCCCTTTCCGCAGACACATCGGCGTCAGCATTTAGCATCAGCGAGTTTGCCAGCCTGTAATCAAAGTTCTTCGCCCTAACGTCTGCCGAGACAACGTTGTGCTTTGATACCAGCTTATCGATCGAATAATCATTTGATGTCAGCCCTGCGTGGGATGAGTGCATAATCTTTTGATCAAAAATGTACTGGCATTGTGAATCACTGAAGATAACCACCATAATGTGCGAAACAGCATGATGATTTGCGATCCTGAACCAGATCCCAACTTCTGACAGGATGCGGCTGATAAACGCTAAATCCGACTCCTCCCACTGGACGATCATTTCCCGGTTGGGATAGATACAAACAAGATTATCAAAGTCGATTTCATAATCGGCAAAAGCATGTTCTTTGAGGATCTGCGTGACCAGTTTCGGCACATTTATGTTCAGGTAAATAGCCGAACGCTTGCGTCGTGAGAGTAATGCCAGCTTATGCTCCAGCCTGATTTCGTACAGTGATTCATCCGCTGATGTACTAATAAGCGAAAATGACGTAATCACGCCTTCAATTTGCCGTTCATATAGCCACTTCTCAGAACCTTGAATATATTTATTCCAGTTATGATTAGGTACTCTGATTTTCAGCGAGCCTTCAATGTTAAGAAGTGAGTCAGGAGGGATGTTTTTTTGTTTTGATGTAAATGTGATTTTATAACTGTATGGTTTACTTAAATTTTCATGACCTTCAATTGTTTCAACATCCAGCAACCCTAACTTACCCTCGTCCCTAACAGAGAATAAATACTTATTAATACTCTCCTCTGAAACTATACCTTCCAGATTATAGAAACTCGACCCTTTTTTCATTATCGCATCCCTTACCAAAAGAAAGTAATACATAAGAAATAAAGTCCAGTCAGCATATCAACAATAATAAAAAAAGGGTTATTTTTTTACTGGAAACAAATCTGGAAAGTGAAATAATTATTATTAGTTAAACGTGTAATATAATCCTTACATATAAATAAACGATTAACTGGCGCGAATTTAGATTCAATGACATCATTTTCTAACAAAACGGTTTATATAGCCCAGCATTCGTTTTTTCATCGTAAGGCAACAATCCAATAATCACATCCAAATGGTTCCAAAAACTGAGGCGCGACTAAAAAAACAAGTATTAAGGCAATGATTTTTAATAACATTTATGAAAACAGCCTTTTTATTTATTATTTTATTGAATAAATCACATCCTTCCATAAAAAAACACAATAAAATATAACTATTCCCTATTCTGCTGTGAGGGGAGAGGTAACTGGATTATGCCCATGTGTTCACCAGGAAGATTTTGGTTTTCTCCCTCTCCCTTTGAGAGAGGGCCGCATAAAGGTCATCTTATCAGCCACAGGAGAATCAATGAAACGCTCCGCAATAAACGAGATCCTTGGCCACACGCGCCAGTTTTTCTCTCAGCACGACGTGCACCTCCCCCCTTTTGCCAGTTTCCCGCCGACCCAATGGCGCAAGCTTGATGCCGCTGCCTGGAGCGAAGTTTTCGACCTCAAACTCGGTTGGGATGTCACTGCGTTTGGCGGAAACAATTTCGCCGCGCAAGGCTTAACGCTGTTCACCCTGCGTAATGGCTCGCCAAAAGGCATGCCTTACGAGAAATGCTACGCCGAGAAAATCATGCATGTTCGCGATGCGCAGGTCACGCCGATGCATTTTCACTGGCGCAAGCGCGAAGACATTATCAATCGCGGCGGCGGCAATTTAATAGTGGAACTGTGGAATGCGGGGATCCGGGAGCAAACGGAGCAGACCGACGTAAGCGTGGTGATTGACGGCTGTCGGCAAACCCATGCGGCAGGCAGTCAGTTGCGCCTGACGCCGGGTGAAAGCATCTGCCTGCCACCGGGCCTGTATCACAGCTTCTGGGCGGAAAAAGGTTTTGGCGACGTGCTGGTCGGCGAGGTTTCTTCTGTTAATGACGACGACCACGATAACCACTTTTTGCAACCGATCGCCCGCTATAACGACATTGAAGAAGACGAACCTGCGCAGCTGGTGCTGTGTAACGAATATCGCCTGTTCCGCTAACCAAGGAGCGCATTATGCCGTTGATATCTCTCGCTGATGGCCTTGCCCATGCCCGTGAGCATCGCTATGCCTTAGGGGCGTTTAACGTTCTGGATTCACACTTCCTGCGTGCGCTGTTTGCCGCGGCAAAGCAAGAACGTTCGCCGTTTATCATCAACATCGCCGAGGTGCACTTTAAATATATCTCGCTGGATTCTCTGGTCGAAGCGGTCAAATTCGAAGCCGCACGGCATGACATTCCGGTGGTGTTGAACCTTGACCACGGCCTGCACTTTGAGTCGGTGGTTCGGGCACTACGCTTAGGGTTCAGTTCAGTAATGTTCGATGGCTCCACGCTGGAGTATGAAGAAAATATCCGCCAGACCCGAGAAGTGGTAAAGATGTGCCACGCCGTCGGCGTATCGGTGGAAGCCGAACTGGGCGCGGTGGGTGGTGATGAGGGCGGCGCGCTGTACGGCCATGCCGACGAGTCGCTGTTTACCGACCCGATGATGGCGCGTGATTTCGTCGACAGAACCGGGATTGACGCACTGGCGGTCGCCATTGGCAATGCCCACGGCAAATATAAAGGCGAACCGCTGCTCGACTTCCCGCGTCTGGACGCCATTCGCCAGCAGGCGGCAATCCCGCTGGTACTGCATGGCGGCTCCGGTATCAGCGACGACGATTTCAAGCGCGCGATTGAACTCGGCATTCACAAAATCAACTTCTATACCGGCATGTCGCAGGCGGCGCTGTCAGCGGTAGAAACACGGATGGCGAATCGCCAGCCGCTGTACGACGAATTCGCCGAACTGCTGCTCGGCATTGAAGAGGCCATTACCGATACCGTTTCGGAACAGATGCGCATTTTTGGCAGCGCGGGACGGGTCTGATGGAACGCAAAGGCGTTATCGCCGCAGGCAACATGCTGGTCGATCACGTGCATCAAATTGTGCAGTGGCCGGAACGTGGCTGGCTGGCGGAAATCACCCGTAGCGAACGCGCCACGGGCGGTGCGCCGCTTAATGTGCTGCTGACGCTGGCAAAAATGCACACTGGGCTGCCGTTGCAGGCGGTGGGGTTAATCGGTCAGGACAGCGACGGCGACTACATCATGGCGATGCTGGAGCAGTATCACGTTAATCGCCAACACGTGCAGCGCACCACATTCGCCCCCACGTCGATGTCGCAGGTGATGACCGATCCCAGCGGTCAGCGCACCTTTTTCCACTCACCGGGAGCCAATCGGCTACTCGATCTGCCCGCGTTTGAGCAACTGGATACCTCGATGAAAATCTTCCATCTGGGTTATCTGCTGCTGCTCGACAGTCTGGACATGCCGGATGAGGAGTACGGGACGCGTAGCGCACGGCTGCTGGCACAAATGCGCGACAACGGCTTTGAAACGTCGCTGGATCTGGTCTCACGCAAGGGCGACCCGCGCTACCAACCACTGGTAATGCCAGCCCTGCGCCATCTCGACTATCTGGTGATTAACGAGCTGGAAGCCGGGGAGTTCAGCGGGCTGGAGATCCGCCAGCCCAACGGCGAACTGCATATTGCGCACATCGCCACCGCCGCACACGAATTATTGAATGCAGGCGTGCGCCAGCGGGTGGTGATCCACTGTCCGGAAGGTGCCTGGGGTGAAGCGCCGGATGTGCCGGGCGTCTGGATCCCGTCGCAGTACCTGGCGCAGGAGGAGATCGTTGGCAGCGTCGGGGCGGGAGATGCGTTTTGCGCTGGATTTTTGTATGGCTGTCATGAGCGCTGGTCGCTGACGGACAGCGTCAGGTTGGCACACGCCTGTGCGCGGGCAAGCTTGCTGTGCGCGAATGCGATAGACGGTGCGAAGACGCTGGCAGAGTTGAAAGCAGAAATGGCTGACGCCTGATGCGCTGCGCTTATCAGGCCTACGTTCGCATCGTCCGGAAATATGCCTGATGCGCTGCGCTTATCAGGCCTACGACCGTATCAGGCCTACGGGGTCGTTATCGCTTTTGTAGGCCGGATAAGGCGTTTACGCCGCATCCGGCAACTGCACACAATCACGCCGCCTTATCGTGATGTTGCACGTCGGCGGCAAACACATAACCCAGCCCGCGCAGGGTTTTGATCAACATTGGCTGGTGCGGGTTGTTCTCTATTTTTCGCCGCAGCCGCATGATTAACACGTCAATCGTGCGGTCAAACACCTCAACGCTGTCGCTGCGCGTCAGCTCCAGCAGTTGTTCCCGACTCAGCACCCGGCGGGCATTTTGGGCCAGCGCCAACAGCAGGCTGTATTCCCCCTGCGTCAACTCCACCTTCAACTGCTGGGGATTATGCAGCTGGCAACCGGCGGTATCGAGATGCCAGCCATTGAAAGAAAGCCCCGTGGTTTGCGGGCCGCCGCTTTCTGCCGTTAACACGCCAACGCGTCTGAGCACCGCCTTTACCCGAGCTACCAGCACCCGCGCATTGAACGGCTTACCGATATAGTCGTCAGCCCCCATTTCCAGTCCGACAACCACATCCGACTCGCTGCCAAGCCCAGTCAGCATCACCACCGGTAATCCGGGCCTCAACTTCTGCACCTGTTGTAGCACCATCAGGCCGTTAATATCGGGCAACATCATATCCAGTAATACCAGAGCGATATCCGGCTGAGTCTCAATGCAGCGCAGCGCCTCCTGCCCGGTGTGACAGGCAGTCACCGTAAAGACGTGTTCGCTCAGCACATCCTGTAAAAGCGTGCAGACAGCGATGTCATCATCCACAACCAGTATGGCTGGCTTCATTGTTTTTCCCCATTTCTGGCCAACTTAAATGAGTGTGATTGATTCTGCACAGAGTGACAGCGATAAGGCACAAGGATGTGCGGGAAACATAACCTCGGTCACACTGCCGGGCTGTCACGTATTGGAGATTCGTCACGTCAAATATGACGACAGCCTGTTTTTCGTCAGAGTTTTGCGCAAAATTCGCCCGTAATATCGACTAATGCCCCTGATAAAAACATGGCATAAAAGATGCATAACAAAAACGACAAGCGCGTATGCGCGATTTGATTAACTGGAGCGAGACCGATGAAAAAAGTCGTCACGGTTTGCCCATATTGCGCATCAGGTTGCAAAATCAACCTGGTGGTCGATAACGGCAAAATCGTCCGGGCTGAAGCGGCGCAGGGGAAAACCAACCAGGGTACCTTGTGTCTGAAGGGCTACTATGGCTGGGATTTTATCAATGATACCCAGATCCTGACCCCTCGTCTGAAAACCCCTATGATCCGTCGCCAGCGTGGCGGCAAACTGGAATCCGTTTCCTGGGATGAAGCGCTTGATTACGTCGCCAGTCGTCTGAGCGCCATCAAAGCGAAGTATGGCCCGGACGCTATTCAGACGACCGGTTCATCTCGCGGTACGGGTAACGAAACCAACTATGTAATGCAAAAATTCGCGCGCGCCGTTATTGGTACCAATAACGTTGACTGCTGCGCTCGCGTCTGACACGGCCCATCGGTTGCAGGTCTGCACCAATCGGTCGGTAACGGCGCAATGAGTAATGCTATCAATGAAATTGATAACACAGATTTAGTATTCATCTTCGGGTACAACCCGGCGGATTCCCACCCGATCGTGGCGAATCACGTGATTAATGCTAAACGTAACGGGGCGAAAATCATCGTCTGCGATCCGCGCAAAATTGAAACCGCGCGTATTGCCGACATGCACATCGCGTTGAAAAACGGCTCGAACATCGCGCTGCTCAACGCTATGGGTCATGTCATCATCGAAGAAAAACTGTACGACCAGGCGTTCGTCGCCTCCCGTACGGAAGGATTCGAAGAGTACAGCAAGATCGTCGAAGGCTACACGCCGGAGTCCGTCGAAGATATCACTGGCGTTAGCGCGCAGGATATTCGTCAGGCTGCACGTATGTATGCCACGGCGAAAAGCGCGGCAATCCTGTGGGGCATGGGTGTTACCCAGTTCTATCAGGGCGTGGAAACCGTGCGTTCACTGACCAGCCTCGCAATGCTGACCGGCAACCTCGGTAAGCCGAGCGTGGGCGTTAACCCGGTTCGTGGGCAGAACAACGTTCAGGGCGCATGTGACATGGGCGCGCTGCCGGATACTTATCCGGGCTATCAGTATGTGAAAGATCCGGCTAACCGCGAGAAGTTCGCTAAAGCCTGGGGCGTGGAAAGTCTGCCTGCTCATACCGGCTATCGCATCAGCGAACTGCCGCACCGTGCAGCGCATGGCGAAGTACGCGCGGCGTACATCATGGGTGAAGATCCATTACAAACCGATGCTGAACTCTCCGCAGTGCGCAAAGGCTTTGAGGATCTGGAACTGGTCATCGTGCAGGATATCTTCATGACCAAAACTGCCGCTGCCGCAGACGTTATTTTACCGTCTACGTCATGGGGTGAGCATGAAGGCGTATTCTCCGCAGCTGACCGTGGCTTCCAGCGCTTCTTTAAAGCCGTTGAGCCGAAGTGGGATCTGAAAACGGACTGGCAGATTATCAGTGAAATCGCCACCCGTATGGGCTACCCGATGCACTACAACAACACCCAGGAAATCTGGGACGAGTTGCGTCATCTATGCCCGGATTTCTACGGTGCCACTTACGAGAAAATGGGTGAACTGGGTTATATCCAGTGGCCTTGCCGCGACACCTCAGAAGCCGACCAGGGTACGTCTTATCTCTTCAAAGAGAAGTTCGACACCCCGAACGGCCTGGCGCAGTTCTTCACCTGCGACTGGGTAGCGCCAATCGACAAACTCACTGAGGAGTACCCGATGGTACTGTCTACAGTGCGTGAAGTCGGCCACTACTCTTGCCGCTCGATGACCGGTAACTGTGCGGCGTTGGCCGCGCTGGCGGATGAACCGGGCTATGCCCAGATCAACACCGCCGACGCAGAACGCCTGGGCATCCAGGATGAAGAGCTGGTGTGGGTGAACTCGCGTAAAGGCCGGGTCATTACCCGTGCGGCAGTCAGCGATCGTCCAAACAAAGGCGCGATTTACATGACCTACCAGTGGTGGATTGGCGCATGTAATGAACTGGTGACCGAGAACTTAAGCCCGATTACCAAAACGCCGGAGTACAAGTACTGTGCTGTAAACGTTGAACGCATTGCCGATCAGCGCGCTGCCGAGCAGTATGTCATTGATGAGTACACCAAGCTGAAAGCCAGCCTGCGCGAAAGCGCGATGGGTTAAGCTTCCCCTGACGGCCTCCATTCGGAGGCCGTTTTTTTATGCACATAATCTCTCTATACTGTTCATTCCCTACACTAAATCTAAATATAAGATGAAACGACTTTTCGCCTTGATGGTGTTAATGACATGCTTTGTCCATGCCGAAGAGCCCGGTAGTCAGTTTTTGAAAGCCGCCGAGTCCGGAGACCGACGTGCACAATATTTCCTCGCTGATACCTGGTTTAGCTCAGGCGATTTGGGTAAAGCGGAATATTGGGCGCAAAAAGCCGCCGACAATGGTGATGCCGATGCTTACGCATTGCTGGCTCAGATTAAGATTACCAATCCGGTCAGTCTGGATTACCCCGAGGCCAAAACGCTGGCGGAAAAAGCGACCCAGGCAGGCAGTAAAACCGGGGAAATTACGCTGGCGCGTATTCTGGTCAACACTCAGGCTGGACACACCGATTACCCCAAAGCCATTACCTTGCTGCAAAACGCCTCCGAGGACCTGGAAAACGACTCCGCCGTCGACGCGCAAATGCTGCTTGGGCTGATTTACGCCAACGGCGTGGGTATTCCCGCAGACGATGAGAAAGCGACGTGGTATTTCAAACGTAGCTCAGCCATTTCCCGCACCGGTTATTCCGAATACTGGGCCGGGATGATGTTCTTAAACGGTGAGCAGGGTTTTATCGTGAAGAATAAACAGAAGGCACTGCACTGGCTGAATTTGAGCTGTACGGAAGGATTCGATACCGGCTGCGAAGAGTTTGATAAGTTAACCAATGGGTAGCCGTTGTAGGCCTGATAAGCGTAGCGCCATCAGGCAACCCGGAGCAGGTTGCCGGATGGCGGCGTTGCCTTATCCGGCCTACAAGGCGGTCTTATCAAACTGACCTAATACTTCGCGCTCATAGGCCAGCGCTTTTTTGCGGTCAAATTTGTGTTCCCACTTGGAGATAACCAGCACCGCCAGCGCGTTACCCACCACGTTCAGCGCGGTACGCGCCATGTCGAGGATACGGTCAACACCGGCAATAAACGCCAGGCCTTCCAGCGGGATCCCCACGCTGCCCAGCGTTGCCAGCAGCACCACGAATGATACGCCCGGCACGCCCGCAATCCCTTTCGAGGTCACCATCAACGTCAACACCAGCACGATTTCCTGCCACAGCGACAGGTCGATACCATACAGCTGCGCAATAAAGATCGCGGCAATACTCTGGTACAGCGTTGAACCATCAAGGTTGAATGAGTAACCGGTCGGCACCACAAAGCTGGTGATTGAAGCCGGTGCGCCATAGGCTTCCATCTTCTCGATAATACGCGGCAGTACGCTCTCGGAGCTGGCGGTAGAGTAAGCCAGAATCAACTCGTCTTTCAGAATGCGGATCAGGATCCAGATGCTCAAACCGCAGATACGCGCGACAATCCCCAGCACCACCAGCGCGAAGAACAGGATGGCAAAGTGCACCAACAGCACCAGCTTCGCCAGCGGCCACAGGGAGGCAAAACCGAAGTTCGCGACGGTAACGGCAATCAGCGCGAAAACGCCGACTGGCGCATAGCGCATAACCATGTGGGTCACTTTAAACATGGTTTCGGAAATAGAGCGGAACACGGTAACCAGCGGCTCGCGGTGAGTTGCCGGCAGGGAAGACAAGCCTAAACCGAACAGCACCGAGAAGAAGATAATCGGCAGCATATCGCCTTTTGCCATTGAGGCGACGATATTGGTCGGCACCAGTGACAAAATTGTCCCCATCAAGCCATGTGCGTGGCTCTGTACTTCTGCAGTCGTGCTTTGATATTTCGAAATATCCACGGTCGCCAGTTGCGACATATCAATCCCGGAACCCGGCTGGAACACATTAGCCAGCGTGATCCCAAGGATAATCGCCACGGTGGTGATCACTTCGAAATAGAGAATAGTTTTAGCACCAATACGGCCCAGCTGTTTTGCATCACCGACTCCGGCGATACCGACAACCAGCGTAGAGATGACAATGGGCACAACGATCATTTTGATCAGATGGATAAAGATATCGCCCGCCGGTGACAGCAGGTTTACAACCAGCCATTCACGGCTGTCACTATGGTAATGCAGGTAACTCCCTAGCAGAATGCCCAGCACCATGGCGATTAGAATCTGCCATGCCAGGCTGACTTTCAAATTTTTCATAACAACGGACTTCCTCGATGGAGCGCTATTCCACATGCGGTGTGTGGGAATAGTACATACTGAAAGGGTATGATTTGTGTTGCGTTCGTTTATGGAGTTTTTTAACGCTTATTATCATTATCATCTGCATGGCATTCCGCGCAACCCTCTAAGAACAGGGCTTTTAGCTGAATTTATGCATAAAAATGCAATTTTGTCGCGGTATCGATGAATAACTTTTTGTTATAAAAGAATTTTAATATGTTCAAAAATGAAGAAGTCATGGCGAGAGTTTTTTTTGCTCATTTGTTCGTTTGCCTGTTTTTTAAACAGGCCAAATGATACAAATCACAAAAAAAACAAATTTATTTTTGCCGATTCTGCAATAACTTCGCCATATTAATAGAGTCAACGAGCTGTGCCCGGTTCACCCTCGGCGAGTTTAAATCCATAACCTTTTGCCACACTGAAATAGCCTGGGCGTAGTCTGCCTGCATAAACGCATCTGAGGCTAACAGCATCAGCGCGGTGACCTCTGCCGGGTCCAGCGCCAGAGCCTTATCAATCATCTCGCGAGTGGGCGGCGTCATATGTTGTCCGGCCTGGTAATACAATACCGTTGCCATCGCTGAATAGATCTCAGCATTTTCACCGCCGACACGCAGCGCCTGTTCGTAGGCCAGCAGCGCATTATGATACGCGTTTTGCCAAAGATAATACTCCCCGAGTTGCGCCCATTTCACGCCGTCCTGGGGGTTAGAGCGAATCTGCGATTGCAGCAAAAGCAGCTGTTTTTCCTGAATATTTTCATCGGAGAAAGCATGTAAAGGGTCCGCCAGTCGCGTCTGCTCCTGACGAACCGCCTGCCATTTTGGCGTCAACAAGTAGCCTCCTATGCAGGCCACAACCATCAGCACCGCCGCAGCGGTCAGTCGCTTCATGGGCATTGGGCGTAACGACGGTTCGCACTGGTTCATTGCTCACCCTCCTCCGTATGCTGACGTCTTCTCACTCGCCAGACCACCACACCTACCAGCAATAACAACAGGCACGGTAACGCCCACAGCAGCAACGTTTGCTCATTCAGCGGCGGATTATAACGAACGAAGTCACCATAACGCTCGGTCATCCATGTCGTGATCTCAGCTTCGCTTTTCCCTTCCGCCACCATGCTATAAACCTGATGGCGCATACTGACCGCTACCGGCGCATTGGATTCCAGCAAGTTTTGGTTTTGACACTGCGGGCAGCGCAGTTGGCTGGCAATAGACAGCGCTTGTTCTTGCTGCTGCGGGTTGGCAAACGTCCATGTGTCCACAACCTGGGCATGGGTAGCGAAAGTGATGAAAAACAGGAGGAGCGTTAAGAGTAAAAATTTTTTGCCGGAAGGCGCTGCGCTTATCCGGCCTACGGTTCGCGCTGCCTGTAGGCCGGATAAGGCGTTTACGCCGCCATCCGGCAACGCTGTTATTAATTTACGCATCACGCTTCCTTCCTCGCCATCCGCTCAGCAGCGCGCCAAAGACCATTAAGAGTCCCCCACCCCAAATCCAGCGCACGCCGGTCTGCACGTACAAACGCATGGCATAGCGGTCAGGTCCGGTTTTTTCACCCATTACCGCGTACCAGTCATGCATCAGATTCCAGCGGATCCCCGGCTCCATCATCTGTTGACGGCGCGCGGCATAGAAGCGCCTTTCGGGTTGCAGGCTGCCAATACGTTTCTCATTGTGCCACAGCGTGATCTGCGCTTTTTCACTGGTGTAGTTACCTTTGGCTTCCAGGTCGAGACGCTCAAAACGGAAAATGTAACCCGCCAATTCAACCTGCTGCCCAGGGCTCAGGTTCAGGCTTATCTCCTGACGGCTACCGCTGGAAAAGACGATCCCCGCCGCAAACATCAGCACCCCGGCATGCGCCAACAGTGCCGGAAGCTGGATGCGGAAAGACACGTTGCGGCTTCTGACCGTTGCCAGCACGATAACCAGCAGCATCAGCAGGCCAAAAGGCAGCGTAGCGCGGTTAAAGTACGGTGCGCCTACGGAGAGCCGTCCCCAGCCGAACAGCCCGTAAATCATCGGGTAGAGCGTGCCAATCAACACAATCAGCAGCACCGCACTAAAGAGCAGCAGCGCAACCAGAATCAGCATCTCGCGTGACCAACCGCCAAAACGCGCATTCTGCCGGACTTGCTGGCCCCGCCAGGCGTACAGCCCGAGCGACGCCAGACTCAACACGGTAAACAGCGCAAACAGCGGCGCGGCGCGGACGTTATCCAGCGCGAAAGCATGCACCGAAACGAGAATGCCGGAACGCACAATCAGCGTCCCCAGCAGCGATAAAATCAGCGTGACGATCGCCAGTAGCAGCGACCAGTGGCGGAAGATTCCGCGCTGGCGCGTGATATACAGGCTATGCAGCAGCGCGCTGGCGGAAAGCCAGGGTAATAAGGAGGCATTTTCAACCGGGTCCCAGAACCACCAGCCGCCCCAGCCCAGCTCGCAATAGGCCCACCAGGAGCCGAGGATAATCCCCAGCGTCAGCGCGCACCAGCCGGGCAGCGCCCAGCGCCAGCACACCCAGGCGCTTTGCGCATTAAAGTCACCTCGCAGCAGCGAGGCCAGCGCCACGCCTGCCGCCACCATCAAACCACCATAACCTAGGTACAGCAGCGGTGGATGGAGGATTAACCCGAGATGTTGCAGCATCGGGTTAAGGTCGCGCCCTTCAATGGCTGGCGGGAAGATACGCACAAACGGATCGGACCATACCACCACAAACAGTAGCAGCAGGGCCGTAATCATTGAGAGGACGCTAAGCGTCAGCGGAAACAGCGCGTCGGTATCACGCCGATAGCGAAGAGCAAACAGCGCGCTCCAGCCGGAAAGAAACAGCACCCACAGCAGCAGCGATCCTTCATGACCGCCCCACACCGCCGCCAGTTTTAATCCCCACGGCAGCAGGCTGTAGCTGTGCTGAGCAACGTAGACCACCGAAAAATCGCTGGTCAAAAAGCAGAATACCAGAATGGCAAAAGCCAGCAGTAGCAGGGTAAATTGCGCCCACACGCCCACCGTTGCAAGGCGCATCACCCCTTGCCAGCGCTGGCGGACACCCACCAACACGGCAAGCGGGGTCAACACGTTGACCCCAAGGCTTAATAACAGCGCCAGAAAACCGGCTTCAGGAAGGAGAACGTCCAGATATCACCTTACGCAACAGTTAGCTGACCCGCATAGAGTATAAAAAAACGCAGCAGCAGTACGCCGGTCAGGCTGGCGCCGCACACTGCCAGCACGCCATGAAACGTCGAACTGCGGTTGGCCCAGGGTTTTAGCAGCATCGGCAGTATCAGCCCAAGCCCAGCCACGCCAAGCCAGAACCACCAGGTCCAGAATCCGCCGCCCAGTGCCGCCGCCAGCGCACGCATTTTGCCGTCATCGCCCAGCGCCAGACCAACAAAGAACGCCGCCAGCAGGAAGATCTCCAGCCATACCACCGGGACTTCCATGCGATGCACAAAGTGCGCTTCGGTGCTGTGCGGGTTGCTACGATGGCGTAACGCCATGGCGATCAGCGCCACCGCGGCCCCGGAGGAGATCCCGGAGAACAGAAACAGCACCGGCAGGATCGGGTTATTCAGGAACGGGTAGGATTTCAGCGCTGACAGCAGGAACCCGGTGTACGCCCCGAGCAGGACTGCCAGCACCAGCATTAACGTCTCAAGCGCACGATGAAACGGCGCGATCAGCGTCAATACTTTCTGCACGATACCTAACCGCGGCAGCCAGCGCTGTTGCAGAGCAATCACCTCTTTTTCAAAGATTTTTGCCAGCCACAGCACCAACACCACCATGTACAACTGGAACAGCATGACCCCCATCGACATCACCGAAGTGAAGCTGTAGTGGAACATCAGTTTCCAGAAAGTCCATGGACGCGTCAGGTGGAACACCAGAATTAACAGACCGAGGATAATCGCCCCCGGTCCTAACACCAGAGTAGTGCGCAGCAGCGTGCTGTCCGAACCGCCCGCCTCCGGATGGAAGCGACGCAGCAGAATCGCCAGCGTGACCAGTCCGGCAGAGATACCTATCAGGAACAGATAGATGGCAATGGGCCAGTCCCACACCAATGATTCAAAATGAAATGCAGAAGCGGATGTCATTGGCTCACCTCCCCAAATTTAAAGGGAACGCGGTAGACCTTCGGTTTTGTACCCAACGCCAGCTTGTAACGGTAGGTCGTTTTCTGCTGCAACAAACGGGAGATATCGCTGTTGGGATCGTCCAGATTACCAAACGTCAGCGCCTTCGTCGGACATGACTCAACGCAGGCGGGCTGTTTGCCCGCTTTAAGGTTGGTTTTCCGGCAGAAATCGCATTTATCCGCCGTTTTGCTCACCGGATGGATAAAGCGCACGCGATAAGGACACGCGGCGATGCAGTACTGGCAGCCAACACAAAGGTCCGGGTTCACATCCACAATGCCGCTGGCGGCATCGCGATACGATGCCCCCGTCGGGCAGACGTCAACGCAGGGAGCGTGGTCGCAGTGCTGGCACGAGTGACGGAAGAAGCGATACTTCACATCAGGAAACGTACCCTGTGGCTCACTGCGAATAATCGTCAGACGCGATACGCCTTCCGGCACGTTGTTGACTTCGCGACAAGCATCCATACAGGCCGTACAGCCGATGCATAATGACTCATCATGTACCATACCGTAACGCACGCCGTTGATGTTCAGCGTCTTCGCCACAACGCGCCCCGCCGTCCCGCTCACTGCCACCAGCGCGCCGACGCCGGTGATAAACTGGCGACGAGAGCAACTCATGGATGCTCCTTAAGCAACGGAATCGACGCCGGATTAAAGTTCGGATTGTTACGCTGATCGCTGTGGCAATCGACGCAAATCTTGATCCGTCCTTTATCGCTCAGCGTTTGCATCGTGTCTTGCTTCGGATGCAGTGAGTGACAGCTGGCACACGCCACTTTGGTTACGTGGACATCGTGCGGCCAGAACGCTTTTTGCAGCTGCTCAGGCAGGTGACAGGACATACAGACGCTGTTCTGCTGCTCCACGTTGTACATCGGCTCATTAAAGCGCATCACATCTTTCACCCCTTCACGGTGGTTCAGTGACGGCTGGCCGTGACAGTTGGTGCAGGTGACCGGCAGTTTGTTATTCGGGTTGATGACTTCCGCATGCTTACCATGCATGCCTTCGGTATCTGGCTTGTGACAGTCCAGACAGGCGGCATCCGGATTACGCTGTTGGGTAACCGTCCAGCGTTGATCCGACTCCTGCGGCGTTGGCGTGGCAGTGATTCCACTCAGGCTCCATAACAGGCCTGACGCCAGCACCCCAGCAGTTAATAACGAACGTAATACGCTCATATTCACTCCGTTGAGTTATCCGCCCCTTGCGGGGCGAAATGGGGTTATTGGCTTAACAGACCGTTTTTACGCGCCTGTTCTTCCCACTGCGGAATCACCGTTTTGATGAAGTCCTGCTTCTCAGCATTGATTTGCTGCATGTTCAGACCAATCGCCGCCTGGGCTTTCTCTTTGGTCGAGATATCCGGCAACGGAATTTCATGCGTGATGCCTTTGGTCGCCAGCAGACGGACCAGTTTGGTACGCGCGTCAGCGGCTTTATCCAGTGCGCTACCCAGCATCCGCAGGCCTTCTTCCGGGGCGTGCATGTGAATGCCGTGTGAGGCGATAGACAGGTCCCAGCGCCATTGTGCGTGACGGATATCTTCCAGAATCGGCTTCATTTCCGCTTCGGTTGCGCCCGCATCCCATGCGGCTTTCGCTTCGAAGTGCGCACGCACCAGCTGATCTTCAACCTTGATTTTCAGGTCATGAATGGCCTGTTTACGCTCGGCGACCACTTTTTGCAGGGACGCTTTGTCCTGGGTGTGGCAGTTCGCGCAGGTCTGAGGGAAGTTATCGAACGGGTTACCAATCTTATGGTCGGTGTAGATCTTGCCTTCCGCGTTTTGCACTTTCGGCATGTGGCAGTCGATACAGGTCACGTTGTTCTTGCCGTGAATGCCCGCGCTCCAGGTTTCATACTCCGGGTGCTGCGCTTTCAGCATCGGCGTTTTAGACAGGGAGTTGGTCCAGTCAGAGAAAGCAATGTTGTCGTAGTATTTCTCCATGTTCTCGACTTTCATGCCGTCGTCCCACGGGAACTTAACGGCTTTGTTTTTACCGTCGAAGTAGTATTCCACGTGGCACTGGCCGCAGACCATGGATTGCTGGTCAAAGCGACCGGCTTTCTCAAACGGTTTGCCGATGGTTTCCATCGCGCGTTCTGCATAAGGACGCGACAGGGTCAGTTCCGGCTTGCCTTTGGCGAAGTCTGGTGACGCGGTGTTATGGCAATCTGCGCAACCGAGGTTGTTAACAATTTCCGGGCCGCCGCGCGCCCATTTACCGTGGAAGTAGCCATCTTCGCCGTCTTTCTGGATAAGACGCGCTACGTCCGGGCTTTTACAGCTCCAGCAGGCCATCGGCAGCGGACCATCTTCTGCCGTTTTTGGTGCGCCGGTACGTAAGGTTTCACGCACATCAGTCACGGCATACGCGTGTCCACGCGGTTTGTTGTAATCGCGCGAGAATGGATATCCCGCCCACAGGATCACCAGACGCGGATCTTCTGCCAGCGCATCTTCACGGGCTGATTGCTCAGACGTGGCTTTCCAGGAGAGATATTGATCGGGATGCTGAGGCGCGAAGGTTTCATTCTTCGCTTCAACGGTGACGGTTTTTGCGGGTACAGGAGTTTGTTCAGCGTGAACAGCAGAGATAAATAATAAAGGTAATAACAGGCTGAAGAAACGGCGTACGCGTGATTTTATCCTTGCCATAGGGGTCTCATCCAGATGACGCCATTATCTGCAATGGCGATTCTTTTATTGTTTTCCATAACAGCAACCACACGAATACTGTTATGACATTGCTCCACCCTATTTGTAACAAGAAACCACACTGAAAATGTTGTTTTTAATCAATTGTAAGTGTATGTAAAATACCACTTTAGAGTTATAACACCCCTCTAACCTCTCACTCTTTTGTCTAATTCAGAGACAGATCACCTTTTCAACAATCCTTTAGATAACTGCATGTTATCGCGAGATTTGATCAATTTTTGCTAGTTCCCTTCAAAATTCAGTTTGTCGCTAATTTGCACAATTCGTTTATTGCGTGATCTGCCGCGCAAATACTAAACAAAACTCTCAAAGCCCCTACATTTAACGTTTATGAGACATATTATTAACATCCTACAAGGAGAACAAAAGCCATGAGCCAAATACATAAACACGCTATTCCCGCAAACATTGCGGATCGTTGCCTGATAAATCCGGAGCAGTACGCAGAGAAATACCAGCAATCCGTTAACGAATCCGACACATTTTGGGGCGAGCAGGGAAAGATTCTTGATTGGATCAAGCCGTACAGCCAGGTGAAGAACACCTCCTTCGCACCAGGCAACGTGTCTATTAAATGGTACGAAGACGGCACCCTGAACCTGGCCGCAAACTGCCTTGACCGCCACCTGCAGGCAAACGGCGATCGTACCGCCATTATCTGGGAAGGCGATGACGCTACCCAAAGCAAAAACATTACCTATCGCGAGTTGCATCGCGATGTCTGCCGTTTCGCCAATACGCTACTGGATTTAGGCATTAAAAAAGGTGACGTGGTGGCCATTTATATGCCGATGGTGCCAGAGGCTGCGGTTGCCATGCTGGCCTGTGCCCGCATTGGGGCCGTGCATTCTGTCATCTTCGGCGGTTTCTCACCGGAAGCCGTCGCCGGACGTATTATCGACTCCAATTCACGCCTGGTGATCACCGCCGACGAAGGCGTACGCGCCGGGCGCGCTATCCCACTGAAAAAGAACGTGGATGATGCGCTGAAAAATCCAAACGTGAAAACCGTTGAACATGTGGTCGTCCTCAAACGTACCGGTGGTAAAACGGAGTGGCAGGAAGGCCGTGACCTGTGGTGGTCCGATCTTATAGAGAAAGCCAGCTCAGAACACCAACCGGAAGAGATGAACGCGGAAGATCCGCTGTTTATCCTGTATACCTCCGGTTCAACCGGCAAGCCGAAAGGCGTGCTGCACACTACCGGCGGGTATCTGGTCTACGCTGCAACCACCTTTAAGTACGTGTTTGATTACCATCAGGGTGATATCTATTGGTGTACCGCTGACGTGGGTTGGGTAACCGGGCACAGTTACCTGCTGTACGGTCCGCTGGCCTGCGGCGCAACCACGCTGATGTTCGAAGGCGTGCCAAACTGGCCAACGCCTGCGCGTATGTCGCAGGTTGTGGACAAGCACCAGGTCAATATTCTGTATACCGCACCGACCGCCATTCGCGCCCTGATGGCGGAAGGCGATAAAGCGATTGAAGGTACTGACCGTTCGTCGCTGCGTATCCTGGGTTCGGTTGGCGAGCCGATCAACCCGGAAGCGTGGGAGTGGTACTGGAAGAAGATCGGCAACGAAAAATGCCCGGTCGTCGATACCTGGTGGCAGACCGAAACCGGGGGATTCATGATCACCCCACTGCCGGGCGCTACCGAGCTGAAAGCCGGTTCTGCAACCCGTCCGTTCTTTGGCGTACAGCCTGCGATTGTCGATAACGAAGGTAATCCGCTGGAAGGCGCGACGGAAGGAAACCTGGTGATTACCGACTCGTGGCCAGGCCAGGCGAGAACGCTGTTTGGCGATCACGAACGCTTTGAGCAAACCTACTTCTCTACCTTCAAGAATATGTACTTCAGCGGCGACGGCGCGCGCCGTGACGAAGATGGCTATTACTGGATCACCGGACGTGTGGACGATGTGCTGAACGTCTCCGGCCACCGTCTGGGAACGGCTGAAATCGAATCAGCGCTGGTGTCGCATCCGAAGATTGCTGAAGCCGCAGTGGTCGGTATCCCGCATAACATTAAAGGTCAGGCGATCTACGCCTACGTCACGCTGAATCACGGTGAAGAGCCGTCACCTGAGTTGTACGCCGAGGTTCGCAACTGGGTGCGTAAAGAAATTGGCCCGTTGGCAACGCCAGACGTGCTGCACTGGACCGACTCACTGCCGAAAACCCGCTCCGGCAAAATCATGCGCCGTATCCTGCGTAAAATCGCGGCGGGCGATACCAGCAATCTGGGCGATACCTCGACCCTCGCCGATCCTGGCGTAGTTGAGAAACTGCTCGAAGAGAAGCAGGCCATCGCGATGCCATCATAACCTTAACCGTGAAATGCCCGATGGCGCGCTGCTTATCGGGCCTACAAACCCTATCCCTACCCCTCCCCTGACCGGGAGGGAAATATAAAAACCCTCCCCCAAAGGATTTCGCGTTGCAGGACTGCGACAGCAGCCAGGTCATGCCTGCTGCGCGAAAGACGAAGGGGACCTCTGGAGAGCTCTGTGATGAATGACCAAATTTATCAGCGGATAGAAGACAGTGCGCGTTTCAGGGAGTTAGTGGAAAAACGGCAACGGTTTGCCACCATTCTTTCCATCATCATGCTGGCAGTTTATATCAGCTTTATTTTATTGATTGCCTTTGCGCCGGGCTGGCTGGGTACTCCGCTACACGCGGGAACCAGCGTCACCCGCGGTATTCCGATTGGGGTCGGTGTGATCCTTATCTCCTTCATCCTGACCGGGATCTACATCTGGCGGGCAAACGGTGAATTCGATCGCCTGAACAATGCGGTTCTGCACGAGGTTAAAGCATCATGAAGAGAGTCCTGACGGCGCTTGCCGCCACGCTGCCCTTCGCCGCAAACGCGGCGGATGCTATTAGCGGTGCAGTCCAGCGCCAGCCAACCAACTGGCAGGCGATTATCATGTTCCTGATTTTCGTCATCTTTACGCTCGGCATTACCTACTGGGCGTCAAAGCGCGTACGTTCGCGTAATGACTACTACACCGCTGGCGGTAACATCACCGGTTTCCAGAACGGGCTGGCGATTGCGGGCGACTATATGTCGGCGGCATCGTTCCTCGGGATTTCCGCGCTGGTGTTTACCTCGGGTTATGACGGGCTGATCTATTCCCTCGGCTTCCTGGTTGGCTGGCCAATTATCCTGTTTCTGATTGCTGAGCGTTTGCGTAACCTGGGTCGTTACACCTTTGCCGACGTTGCGTCTTATCGTCTGAAGCAAGGGCCAATCCGTATTCTGTCCGCCTGTGGTTCCCTGGTGGTGGTTGCGCTGTATCTGATCGCGCAGATGGTTGGTGCAGGTAAGCTGATTGAGCTGCTGTTTGGTCTGAACTATCACATCGCTGTCGTACTGGTCGGCGTGCTGATGATGATGTACGTGCTGTTTGGCGGCATGCTGGCGACCACCTGGGTACAGATCATCAAAGCCGTACTGTTGCTGTTCGGCGCCAGCTTTATGGCCTTTATGGTGATGAAGCACGTCGGCTTTAGCTTCAATAATCTGTTCACCGAAGCGATGGCGGTACACCCGAAAGGCTCTGCCATTATGAGCCCTGGCGGGTTGGTAAAAGACCCAATCTCCGCGCTGTCATTGGGCCTGGGCCTGATGTTTGGTACGGCAGGCTTGCCGCACATCCTGATGCGCTTCTTCACGGTTAGCGATGCCCGCGAAGCACGTAAGAGCGTGTTCTACGCCACCGGTTTTATGGGTTATTTCTACATCCTGACCTTTATCATCGGCTTTGGCGCAATCATGCTGGTAGGTGCTAATCCGGCGTACAAAGATGCTGCGGGCGCGCTGATTGGCGGTAATAACATGGCGGCGGTTCACCTGGCGAATGCGGTAGGCGGTAACCTGTTCCTCGGCTTCATCTCAGCAGTGGCCTTTGCCACCATCCTGGCGGTGGTTGCCGGCCTGACGTTGGCGGGCGCATCGGCGGTTTCTCACGACCTGTACGCCAACGTATTCCGTAAAGGCGCAACTGAACGTGAAGAGCTGCGAGTCTCGAAAATTACCGTACTGGTGCTGGGCGTGATTGCTATTCTGCTCGGCGTGCTGTTTGAGAACCAGAACATCGCCTTCATGGTGGGCCTGGCGTTTGCTATCGCGGCCAGCTGCAACTTCCCTATCATTCTGCTCTCCATGTACTGGTCAAAACTGACCACGCGTGGCGCAATGTTGGGTGGCTGGTTAGGCCTGCTGACGGCGGTTGTGCTGATGGTGCTTGGCCCAACGATTTGGGTCCAGATCCTCGGACACGAAAAAGCCATTTTCCCGTATGAGTATCCGGCGCTGTTCTCCATCAGCGTAGCATTCCTCGGGATCTGGTTCTTCTCAGCCACCGACAACTCAGAAGAAGGCAACCGCGAACGCGAGCAGTTCCGTGCTCAGTTCATCCGTTCCCAGACCGGGTACGGCGTAGAACAAGGTCGCGCGCACTAACTTCCCTTCTCCTCCGGCTTTCGGGCCGGAGGATTACATCCTTTCTCAGAACATCAGCTTCGCCACCAGTGGTGCCACCAGCACCATCACCACGCCGGAAAGCATCATCACCAGGCTGGCAACGACCCCTTCCTGCTGACCGAGCTCATAAGAGCGTGCCGTGCCTGCGCCGTGCGATGCTGCGCCAAATCCTGCGCCTTTCGCCATCCCTTCACGAATGGAAAGCCGTAAAAACAGCACATCGCCGACCGCCATACCAAATACGCCGGTCACCACCACGAACAATGCCACCAGGTCCGGCTGCCCGCCCAACGGTTCTGCTGCCGCCAGCGCAAACGGTGTGGTGACGGAGCGCACCGCCAGACTGCGTTGGATCTCATCAGGCAACATAAACAGGCGCGCCAGCCATACGGAACTGGTGACGGCCACCAGCGTTGCCGTTACCACGCCCGCCGTCAGCGACATCCAGTGACGCTTAATCACGGCAAGGTTGTCATACACCGGAACGGCAAAGGCGATGGTAGCCGGGCCTAACAGCCACAGCAACCAGTGCGATTCACCAATATAGTTTTGCCAGGAGATATGGCCGAAAACCAGCATCAGCACCAGCAGGGCCGGGGTGAGAACTAATGGCATCAGGGGTAATTTACGAAAACGGCGATACAGACGCTTATTGGCAAAGTAGATACCCAGCGTAATCACCAGACACAATACGCTTAACTGGAAATTACTCACGGTTTAGCCTGCGCATTTCATAGCGATACACTTTATCCACGACCCACGCCGTTGCGCCGAGCACCATCAGCGTACTGATCGCAATCACGGCAAATATACGCCAGCCATCAACCAGCAACAGCTGCGTGTAGTTCACAACGGCGACCACCGCCGGGACAAAAAACAGAAGCATTTCAGCCAGTAACCAGCGAGCACCTGCGCGAATCCAGTTCAGCGGGATAACCCGACAGACAATTAACGCCAGCATCAGCACCATCCCTACCAGGTTGGCAGGAAGCGGCAGATGCAGCCAGGAGACAAGATATTGAGCAAATACAAAGAGACCTGCATACAACAGAACCTGAACGGGGATCTGGAGTCGATGAATAACGGCAGGCGTCACGCGGCTTATCGCCACAGCCATGAGGGTATGTCCTTAAAAAATAGAGAGCGCCAGTATAGAGAGCCCCCGTCCAGGACTGAAATGAATTAAACTCATTGCAGGCATAGTCTTAAGGAATAATCATGGATATCAGAACACTGCGATATTTTGTTGAGGTGGTTCGTCAGCAGAGCTTTACCCGCGCAGCGGAGAAGCTTTTTGTCACCCAGCCCACCATCAGCAAGATGTTGAAGAACCTTGAAGACGAGCTTAACTGCACGCTGTTAATCCGCGACGGTCGGCGACTGCTGTTAACCGACACCGGGCAGGTCGTTTTCGAACGCGGCCTGGCGATCCTTGCCGAGTTTCGCCAGCTTGAAGCGGAACTCAGTGACATTAATCACCTCAACAAGGGCGTGTTGCGCCTCGGTATCCCGCCCATGGTGGGGATGTTGATGGCCGGGCCGATCGGCCTGTTTCGCCAGCGCTATCCCGGCGTGGAGCTGAAGGTCTCTGAATTTGGCGGCTTAACCGTTCAGCAGGCGGTAATGAACGGTGACCTGGATGTCGCGATGACCGCGCTGCCGGTTGAAGAAGAGAGCGGTCTGGCAACCCTGCCGCTTTTTAGCCATCCACTCTGCGTGTTGGTTCCTCGCTCCGGTCAGTGGACAACGTGCGAATCCATTCCCCCTGAGGCGCTGGCGGAACATCCGCTGCTTATCTACAACGAAGATTTCGCGTTGAGCCGCCAATTGCTTGAGCTGTTTAGCCAACACAACGTCAAGCCCCGCATCGCGGTGCGCAGCGGGCAGTGGGATTTTCTGGCGGCAATGGTACAAGCCGGAGTCGGGATTGCCATTTTACCGGAACCGATTTGCCAGCGGCTAGATAAGCAAACGTTGCGCTGGATCCCTCTGGAGAGTGATTTACGCTGGCAGTTGGGCATGATTTGGCGCGAAGGCGTGTATCTGTCGCACAGCGCCCAGGCGTGGCTCAAGTGCTGTGAAGGGTTTTGGCTACCGCAAGCGTCGTAAAATACCGGATGCGGCCTACATCGGTATGCCGGTCTTGTAGGCCTGATAAGCGTAGCGCATCAGGCACGTTCACCCGCATTAAAATCCATTATTTCACCTGCCCAATCTTGCGGGTACAAACCGTGCCTCACATCACGATGAAATGTTGAAAAAGGCCAGTCCTGTACCTGCTTTACCCAACCGTGCTTCACCGGGTTAATGTAAATATAATCAATATGCTGGCGATAATCATGTTCATCACGGATGGTGTGCTCCCAAAAGCGAGATTGCCAGATATGTCGGGAAGACAATGAGTGGGTGAAATGCTTCTTAATTTCCCGCCAGCGAGAGGAATAATCCGCATCATTGTCAGGTAACGTCCATATGCAATGCATATGCTCGGGTAAAACGACCCACGCATTAATGCGAAAAGGCCTAACCTTTTTGACCGCAGCGATTGCACACCGAAGCGCGTGAATGTTGGCAGTCAGAAGATGGCTTCGACGGTCCTGCAGATTTACCGTAAAAAACCAGGTTCCCCCATTGATGTAATTTCGTCGATAGTTGGACATGTTTCCCCCTTTCCTCAACCGTATGGAGAAAAGAGGGAATCAACAAGAGGGATGGATTCGTTCAGGAAAGCCGCTCGCAAATTACACGATGAATAATTTCTTGCAGCCAGTTGCGCGCCATTTGGCACACCCTTCGCCGGATGCGGTTAGCGCCTTATCCGGCCTACATCGCTATTTCCGGTCTTGTAGGCCGCATCAGGCACTACCGTTTACTGATTCTCGATCAACAGCGCTTCCAGCAAATCCAGGTCGTGCAGTAATTTTTGCAGCGTTTCATTGCTGATTTCACGCGTGGCGCGCAGGTGATAAAGCTCCGCGCGTTCTGAACGTAGCGCTGCCAGGCGGAAACGCCGTTCGAGGTTTTCTTCCTGCATCGAGCTTTCCACATCGTTGCGCCCGTCGGCGCGTCGGCGCAGGTTACCAATCACGCGTGAACTCACCTCGGTGAGCAACTGGTTATCGATGTTCTCTTCGGTGTCCGCGGCCAGTCGCTCCTCCATTTTCTGGATCGCGACAATCGCCACTTCTGCCGTGGCAGCGCGGGCAATACGTTCCTCTTTCTGCTGCTGCGAGTGGTCTGCCACTTCCAGATGTTGTAGCAGAATCGGCAGCATCACCACGCCAACAAACAGCGAGAACAGAATCACGCCAGCGGCAAGGAAGATCAGCTCATATCGCGCGGGGAAGCCGCTACCGTCCGGTAACAACAGCGGAATGGAGAGCACACCGGCGAGGGTAATTGCCCCACGCACGCCTGCAAAAGAGGCGATCAGGATTTCACGCGTCGTCCAGGATCCAAACTCCATCGGCTTTTTCTTCAGGAAGCGCAGACTGAACTTCTTCATGGTCCACAGCCAGCCAAAACGTACCAACATCAGCGCCACGTAAATCAGCACGATATCGGTAAACAGCATCCAGATTTCAACATTCGGATCGGCCTCGGCCGCCGCCAAAGAAGACTCCAGAATTCCCGGTAACTGTAGCCCTAACAGCAAGAAGACCATGCCGTTAAATACAAACTCCAGCATCGCCCAGGTACTGTTAGCACGTAAACGCATCGCCAGCGGCGCGCGGCGCATCACCCCGGAACGGGTGATCGTCATCCCGGCAGCGACCGCCGCGAGGATACCGGAAACGCCGATATGTTCCGCAATCAGGTAAGACGCAAACGGCAGCAGGAACAGCAGGACGATTTGCGTTGCCGGCTCGTCACCGCCCCAGCGGCTGAGGAAGCGCAGGGAGCGGCCGTACAGCCAACTGACGACAAAACCAGCCAGGATGCCCCCAATCGCCACTTTGAAGAACTCAAGCGTTGCGCCACCAACGGTGAATACCATCGTGCCCATCGCCACGGCGACGGCAAACTTCAGAGAGACCAGACCGGAGGCGTCGTTCATCAACGCTTCGCCCTGCAGGATACCCATGATTTTCTTCGGTATACGTCCCTCTCCCACAATGCCGGAAAGTGCGACGGCATCGGTTGGCGATAGCACAGCAGCCAGCGCAAAGGCTGGGATGAGAGGGATCCCCGGCACCAGCCAGTAAATCATAAAGCCAATGCCGACCACCGTGACCAGTACCAGCGCCAGTGCCAGGCCGAAAATCTCTCGCCCGTGCTCGAGAAACTCACGCGTTGGCGTCTTCCAGCCATCGGCAAAGAGCAGCGGCGGGATGAACAGAACCAGGAACAGCTCAGGATCGAATTCCACATGCAAACCAAACGTCGGCCACGCCAGCAAGGCGCCGATGGCGATCTGCATAAGGGGTAAAGGAAGTTGGAAGGGCAATACGCGAGTAAATACCCCCGACAGCGAGACCACAAGGGTCATGATGAGTATGGTGAAAAAGATTTCCATGCGTTCCCTGTTTGCGATGTTTCTTATGATTGCTAATGAGAGGCGTCGTGCCTCAATTCTATCTAATTGAGAGTAACGCAAAAGACAACGAGTGTGTTCTGAAAATGAAAACGGGCGGCCAAAGCCACCCGTTTTTAGGATCGTCAGGAAATCAGAATCAGATAGCCCAACCGCCGGCGTAGAAGGCCACCAGCGCGATGGCGATCACCACGGTGCCGATGTTCAGTTTGCGCCATTCACCAGAAACGATGCGGCCAATTACCAGGGTGGCAAAGCCAATCATGATGCCGGTAACGATGTTACAGGTCAGCACGATAAATACGGCCGTAACCAGTCCTGCCATTGCGTCGACAAAGTCAGCAAAGTCGATTTTCGCGACGTTGCTCAGCATCAACAGGCCCACATACATCAGCGCAGGTGCCGTTGCGTACACAGGTACAAGATAAGAGAGCGGAGAGAGGAACAGAATCAGCAGGAACAGTACGCCAACGGTGATCGCTGTCAGGCCGGTTTTACCGCCTGCCGCCGTACCCGCTGCGGATTCAATGTAAACCGCCGCCGGAGCTGCACCCACCAGACCAGAGAACACGCTGCTCAGGGAGTCAGTGGTCAGCGCTTTGCCACCGTCGATAATCTGTCCGTCTTTATCCAGCAGATTCGCCTGTCCGGCTACCGCGCGGATGGTTCCGGTTGCATCGAAGACAGCGGTCATGACCAGCGCCAGCACGCTCGGCAGGACAATCGGGTTCAGTGCCCCCATGATATCCAGGCTGCCGATCAACGAGTTGCCGTTTTCATCACTCAGAGACGGCATAGCAAAAATGCCGGAGAAATGCACGGCCGGGTCGAAAATCAGACCAACCACGGAAATACCGATAATGGTCAGCAGAATGCCACCCGGTACTTTCAGTTTTTCGAGGCCAATAATCACCGCCAGACCAATCAACGACATAATGACCGGGAAAGTATCGAAGTCACCCAGCGCAACCGGCAGGCCGTCCAGCGGGTTCTTAATCACCAGGCCAACACCGTTTGCCGCAATCAGCAGCAGGAACAGGCCGATACCAATCCCCGTGCCATGCGCAACGCCCTGCGGCAGATTGCGCAGGATCCAGCTACGGATACCGGTCGCGGAAATGATGGTAAACAGGACACCCATCAGGAACACCGCACCCAGCGCAACGGGCACGCTAATATGTTGGCCCAGCACCAGACTGAATGCGGTAAATGCGGTCAGAGAAATGGCGCAACCAATTGCCAGCGGCAGGTTTGCCCACAGGCCCATCACGATTGAACCGACGCCTGCGACCAGACAGGTCGCCACAAATACAGCAGCAGGCGGGAACCCGGCTTTACCCAGCATCCCCGGAACCACGATAACGGAGTAGACCATGGCCAGGAAGGTCGTTAATCCGGCAACGACTTCCTGACGAACGGTACTGCCGCGGAGCGAAATTTTAAACCAGGCGTCGAGTGAACCGCCGGTACGCGCTGAAGGCGTAGACATAGAAAACATCCCCTGAGAGTTTATTTTTTCGTCATTATGCGTGCTGGACAATCCACTGCCTGCTAAACGTTTTCTCCATGTGCCAGGTTTGCGTCAATAGGGGTGTCGCAAAAAAGCAAACGTTTAGCTCCGCGCATAAAAAACGGGTGGTAAAAAAAAGCAAACGATTATCCAGCGATCATACGCTGGTTTTCAACTGAACTTTGCCGCTTTTTACTCATTTCTTCTTATAACGCGCAAAAAATAACCAGTCGATGCGCAAACGTTATCGTCAATGCGCAATTTGGCAACAAATTTCGCGGAGTTATTACAACATCGGCGTGTTTATTTCGCGCAACTCGCGCAAGAAAACAGGTGAAGATGCATAAAATTTTTTGGCTAAAAAATCACCATTTCACTGGCAAATGGAGGGAGGTGGCTTACACTTACATTATCAACACAGGCCGGAACCTCCCCTAATGTGCTCGACTGAGGGGTGTTGATGTCGGGGGAAACCCTCCCGTGAACCAGCGGGATAGAGTGAAAGACAAAGACCGGAACCAAACTAAAGCGCCCTCTGTGGCGCTTTAGTTTTATGCCCTTCATACCCATCACATATTTTAAACCAATTAATCATCTTCCAGCAGCCGCGCTCCGGTCCCCTGCTCGCCAAGCTGGTCGCCAGGGTTACGCAACGGGCAATCGCTGCGTGACAAGCATCCGCAACCAATACACCCATCCAGCTCATCGCGTAGCGCCACCAAAGTATGAATACGTCGGTCCAGTTCTTCACGCCATTGCGAAGAGAGCTGCTTCCACTCTTTGGCACTGAGTGAATGCCCTTCAGGTAATACCCCTAACGCATCGCCAATCGTGGCCAACGGGATCCCGATGCGTTGAGCAATCTTGATAATCGCTACATAACGCAACACATCACGTTTGTATCGGCGCTGATTGCCGCTGTTGCGCATACTGCTGATTAACCCTTTGCTTTCATAGAAATGCAGGGTCGATACCGCCACGCCGCTACGCCTGGCGACTTCACCTGGCGTGAGCAGTGCTTTTATCCGGGGTAATTTCTTTTCCATAAATCGCTTTACCTCAAGTTAACTTGAGGAATTATACTCGCCCACAGACAAAACGACGAATCGAATACTGAGAAAGAGGCAGCCCTATGTCCCATCAGCAGATTATTCAGACCCTTATTGAATGGATTGATGAACATATCGATCAACCGCTGAACATTGAGGCGGTGGCGAAAAAATCAGGTTACTCGAAGTGGTATTTACAAAGAATGTTCCGCACGGTGACGCGCCAAACCTTGGGTGACTACATCCGCCAGCGTCGACTTTTGCTGGCCGCCGTTGAACTGCGGACGACTGAGCGACCTATTTTTGATATCGCGATGGATCTTGGTTATGTATCGCAACAAACCTTCTCGCGCGTGTTTCGCCGCGAATTTGATCGTACTCCCAGCGACTACCGCCACCGCCTGTAAGATCACTGCCCGCTCTGCGTCAGTATAGCGGGCGACCGTTGTACCCAGTGCATGAACTCCTGCGGCGGCAGCGCCTTCGCAAAATACCAGCCCTGACAATACTGTACGCCTCGCTCAAGCAGCCATTCGATTTGCTCCTTCGTTTCCACCCCTTCTGCAATTGTCTTCAGGTGTAAGCTTTGCGCCATTTCGATGATATGTTCGGCAATCAGGTGACTGGTGCTGTTACTGGACAGCGTGCTAATAAACGATTTGTCGATCTTCAGGATATCGATATTCAACGCGGACAAATTATGTAGATTGGAATATCCCGTGCCAAAATCATCAAACGCCACTTCATAACCCGCCTTGCGGAACGCCTGGATTATTGGGGTCATTTTATGTACATCTATGAACCCACGCTCCGTCACTTCGACTTTAATTTGCTGGGCCGCCACGGAGTACTCACGATTTTTGTCGTTAATCAGAGCAATCAATCGGGATGAATGAAAGTCAGAAGCGGAAAGGTTAATCGAGATAGAAAGCTGAGGATGCGCCGAAAGAAAATACCCCAAATCGTTGAACACCTCTTCAACGACATAATCCGTGATCCGCTCAATCATTCCCTCTTTTTCAGCCAGCGGAATAAACTCCGTCGGGCTCATCACCTCACCTTTACAACCCGGCCAGCGCAACAGAGCTTCAGCACCAACACATTGCCCATTCTTAATATCAATGATCGGCTGGTAATGCAGGCAAAGCTGACGTTTTTTGATCGCGCGTTTTAATAAGCGCCGGGGAGATAAGTATTCCTGGCGCGTGCGCCACCACATTAGCAGTATCAGGATGCTGCAGATAATCCCGAAGGGAATGGTTAATGCCGCCTCGTGATAGAAAATCTGACTTACGCGGTTGTCTGAGGTCGACACAATAATCGCAATTGGACGTTTTTCTGAATGCACGATGGTGTAGAAGCGATCGTCTTGTTGAAAGGTCGAGGCTTCACCGCGTATGAGCGGCGCGAATTGCGCAATATTTGCCGCTTCGCTGGCAGAGAAAAACGTATCTGTTACTGTGTCATACACGCCCCAGGAGAGATCCGGATCATCTGACATGACTTCGCTGTAGGACAATGGATTGATGACTGCGACGTAGTTCCCGCGTTGCATGTACGTCATTCTGTAGCCAGCGAAAAAAGGGGTATCGCGGTAGTAATAGATGGAGATATCCGGCGTACGTTTATAATCGGCTGTCGGCATAATATAAGTAACAGGCGGCGCCATCGACGTAGAGCACAAAAAGTGATCGCCCTGCGCATAAATTAGCTCACTGATATATAAACGACCGCGAATAATATTTAGCATACTTTTCTGATGTGCCGGGGTACACATCTTACCCTGATACAACTGGGCCATATCACGCGCCAAATCAGCTTGTAGGATCACCAATTCTGTTTTATTTAACACCAGTTGAGCAAAAGAGCGGAGTTGGCTATGGGTTTCGGTCATCGCCCGGATGTGTGCAAACCATATCGCCAGCACCACGGGGAACAATACCACCATGAATGTTCCCAGGAACTTCAGCAGCTTGCGTCGCGCTCTGTGATTCATGTCAGCCCTATTTCCCTGTTTCGTATATGCCAGAACCCATCAAGGCAGGATGCTATAAACACCGACTGATTAAGTTGCATGAATCTATCAGTATTAGCAACAGACTTCTCTATGTAAAAGTCTGATAATAGTTGATGATGATATTATTTTTCCGTAAGGCAAACTTAAAGTCATGCTTATTTCATAACGTTATTATCCCCAAGGAGTAATTTTTTATGAGCCTTATCCTGGCTGCGTTTAAGAAATTCATTAAAGTTTTTTAACGTTTAATTTAGGATAAATATAACAAGCAGATTAAATGCATGTTTAAAGCATGGTTATTTTTTATCAACCCTTCATTAAATAAAGCCACACATTTAGAGTGGTTTTAGCCCTACAAAAATAACGTCCAATAGTGGTGGACAAACGACCAGTTGTGATATAGTTCACAAAAATCATGTAACAGAAACAATGTTTCATTCATGTTATTGCCCGTCGATAGCCAGAGTATCACACCCTCGGTGAACACCCCCGCGCTGTCCTGGGCATCCAGACTTTCTGAGGACGTTTTTCATGGCGACAATAACAACTGGCGTGGTTCTTCTGCGGTGGCAACTACTCAGCGCGGTGCTGATGTTTTTAGCCAGTACGCTCAATATCCGTTTTCGTAAATCAGATTATATTGGCCTGGCCGTCATTAGCAGCGGTTTGGGGCTGGTTTTTGCCTGCTGGTTTGCGACTGGATTGCTCGGCATAACCCTGGTGGATATGTCCGCTATCTGGAAGAACATTGAAACCGTGATGGTTGACGTGATGAGCCACACACCGCCAGATTGGCCGATGGTGTTGAACTGATCGTAAGAAAGCGTCCGACTGAACCCAGGCTTCAGTCGGACGCTCATTTTTAGGTTAAGTGACCCGATTCAAGGCTATGAACTACCACTCCATACGGAAACCCGCGTTAACCTGCCAGTTCATATCAATGTCACCTCCCGCCGACCTTTCCAGATCAACATACAACCGGGAGTTATTGTTCTGAGTAAGATGGATATTGGTACCTATACCATAGTTGATCCAAGAGTCACTTCCTCCTTCACTCACTTTCAGTGAGGCATCTTTACCCCAAACGATAACATCACGATCGCCAGCAAACTCATGCAGCAAATCCAGCTTCACGTAAATATCGCTATCCGGGCGCGATTCAAACCGATAACCTCCGCGCAATCCGACACGACCAATAACGCTGTCTATATCGTTTTGACGGACTTTCAACCCACTACTGGTGGTATAACTGGCCTCATCCAGATAGGTATACACCAGCTGACCTTGCGGTTCGATAAAAGTAGAGTTTCCTAAGCTAAACTCGCGACCGTATTCTGCACTGGCACTGATTGACCATGTACTGCTATCTGCAAAGCCAGAGTTGCCGTATGTGTTCCTGTAATTGAAGTCACTTTCATGGCGGCTATATTTCAGTACCAAATCCAGGTAATCTAGTTTCTCTGGACGATTCCAGGCAACATAAAGTGAACCACCATAGCTCTTGTTATCGCCAGTACCATAAGTGAAGTCTGCATTGCCTCTCATGTAATGCGCGGCGATCCCTCGCGTCCAGACAGACTCCTCGCCTTCTTCTTTGTTGTCATAGCCGAGTTGCCAGAAGCTATACAAGTTTTTGAAGTAGCTCCCTGTATCACTCTCTATTTCACCACCTTTATAGCGGATCCACAGACCATTTTGCTGCTGGTCCTTGCGGAGTTCGCCTAAACGCTTATTCAGGTTGTCGATTTCAAGACGGGCAGTTGCCATGGCGTAGTTCAGACCGGCATTGGCTATCACGGTGTTACTACCTGCGCTGGCTTTCGTCGAAACACCCGTGATATACCAGTTGGTTCCGTACTGGCTTTGCGGATCGCCTTCACGAATATCAGAACGCAGCAGCGGTTTATAGTCATACACATACTCGTTCGTAATATCGACTTTATCGTACGCTTCGAACGCCACATTACTTGCCGCATCGGCAACCCAGATGTCTTCCTTCAAATCAGTGAGCTTGTTAATATTCAACGCTTCAATCGCATGTGTACCGCCGGTACTACTTTTAACAACCTCAATGAAGTCACTACCGTTGCGTCGTTGCTCATCTGTTTTATTAGTATTGACATCAATTAGGAAAATACCGTTATTCCCTTTCAAATCATGAATTTTAACGGTTTCGTTGATACTCTGGTTGGTATGTAGATTAAAACCATGTAGGTTTACCGTGCCGCCGTCTTTCAGGGTGATGGCACTGATTTCCGCATCTTTACCATCGGGAATCCAGTGGGCATTATTCGCCAACGTAAGATTGAGATCGCCGCTCCATTTCCCGATTTTTTCATCAAAGTAATTAGCTTCATGTCCATGCCAGTATGAATCTGCACCATTAAGCGTAATATTCATTTGGCTTGTATTAGAATAAAGCTTATCGCCAAAGTCGAGGTTACCTAATAGATTAACCTTGTTGCCTCCGGCCTGATTAATATTAACGACGCCACCGTCTTTAGCGCTGACCGCATCACTTTTTGATGACCCTTTCGGGTAGCCACTATTGTTCTCCAGGAGTTCTTTAAAGTTACTGGCGTAGGTATTAATGTATATATCGCCACCGTTTGCCGTAATGGTTGAGCCCGCCCCCCGCGCATAAATTCCGTTATTGGCCAACGTTGCATCTTCACCCTGTTTGGTGTGCTCAACCTCAGAACGAATGTACACATTGCCGTTGACGGAAACATCAGCGCCATCGCCTGCATATAATGCAGTATTGTTATGTGTGTACTTAGAGCCAATCAGGAAATTATTTTTAAGACTAAAATTGTCGACTGTCACTTTGGTATCATTGCCCTCAGCGGACAACCCAAAGAAGGCTAATCCAGAACGGTGATCCTGCTGCGTGGTCCCACCAATATTGACGCTGTAATTACCAATATGATATTCACCGCCCTGATCATTCGTGATGTTGCCAATCTTGACCTCAAGACCGTTACCTTCACCTCGCACAGGATTATCAACTTTCACCGTAAAATCGTAGTTGTTGTCACCTGCTATCGTATCTTTGATGCTAATACCCGAACTTTCAGGATTATCACCGATGTAGTTTAACTCATAGTTTTTAGCAATTGCTCCGCCAGAATATAGCGCATTACTTATGCTCACTGACAATACTAAAGGCAATATTACCTTAGCATTATTTTTCCATTGATACATATATAGACTCCGAAACACAAAAGAATATAGAAATATCAAAACGATTATCAAACCCTCACCAATAGAAAGAGATCGGAGAACAATACACTTGTATCAATGATGAATTGACAATCTCAGAGCATTATTTAATGCAGAATATTATGCTGTCAATATTTTGTGACTTATTAAGCACATAAATTTAAGATATTTTATTTAAATTTGATTGCTATCAATATTATTATATGCATCTATTAAAATGTTAATTATCCACAGTATTTATATTTCGATTTTTTCTTGCAAAACATTCGATTAATACATATGAGAAAATCGTCAAAAACAAAAAGCCCCATATAAAATGGGGCTTTTGATTCATTACGATAAGAATCGTTTGGTCACGATTAGAACGGAATATCGTCGTCGAAATCCATCGGCGGCTCGTTAGACGGCGCAGCCGGAGCTGACTGTTGCGGACGAGACTGCGCGCCGCCGCTGAACTGGTTGCCACCCTGCGGCTGCTGAGGTTGACCCCAACCGCCCTGCTGCTGACCGCCACCTGCCGGAGCACCACCACCCTGACGACCACCCAGCATTTGCATGGTGCCGCCAACGTTAACCACAACTTCTGTGGTGTACTTTTCTACGCCGGACTGATCGGTCCATTTGCGGGTACGCAACTGACCTTCGATATAGACCTGAGAACCTTTACGCAGATATTCGCTGGCCACTTCCGCCAGTTTGCCAAACAGCACAACACGGTGCCATTCAGTCTGCTCTTTCATTTCACCGGTCGCTTTATCACGCCAGGATTCGGAAGTAGCCAGCGTAATGTTGGCAACTGCGCCACCATTCGGCATATAGCGTACTTCCGGGTCCTGGCCCAGATTACCGACGAGAATCACCTTGTTTACGCCTCTGCTGGCCATGATCGTGTCTCCTGAAAAACGTTACTGAATAAGTGTAAGCGCGGGATTGTAGCATTTCCAATAGCGCTTTTACTACGTTGCGAAGTTGATTCCAGTAAACAACCCCAGCCAGACATTGTTGCACAGACCTCTGCGTTTTGCATTCCAATACTGTATATCCATTCAGGTCAGGTTGTGTCATAATTAACCGTTTGTGATCGCCGGTAGCACCATGCAGCCAGGCAAAAAAGCGTTTAATCCGGGAAAGATGAATGGATAAGATCGAAGTTCGGGGCGCCCGCACCCATAATCTCAAAAACATCAACCTCGTCATCCCGCGCGACAAGCTGATTGTCGTCACCGGGCTTTCGGGCTCAGGCAAATCTTCGCTCGCTTTCGACACCTTATATGCCGAAGGGCAGCGTCGTTACGTTGAATCCCTTTCCGCGTACGCGCGTCAATTTCTGTCGCTGATGGAAAAACCGGACGTCGACCACATTGAGGGGCTCTCTCCTGCCATCTCAATTGAACAAAAATCGACGTCCCATAACCCGCGATCCACGGTAGGTACAATTACCGAAATTCACGACTATCTGCGTCTGCTGTTTGCCCGCGTTGGCGAGCCGCGCTGTCCGGATCACGACGTTCCCCTGGCAGCTCAGACCGTAAGCCAGATGGTGGATAACGTCCTGTCGCAGCCGGAAGGTAAGCGTCTGATGCTGCTGGCGCCGGTGATTAAAGAGCGTAAAGGCGAGCACACCAAAACGCTGGAAAACCTGGCAGGCCAGGGCTATATCCGCGCCCGTATCGACGGTGAAGTCTGTGACCTTTCCGATCCGCCCAAGCTTGAGCTGCAAAAGAAACACACCATTGAAGTGGTGATTGACCGCTTTAAAGTCCGTGACGATCTCACCCAGCGCCTGGCGGAATCCTTTGAAACCGCGCTGGAACTGTCCGGCGGTACGGCGGTCGTTGCC
The DNA here is from genome assembly GCF_030333005.1 of Citrobacter sp. Cpo030. Classification (NCBI taxonomy): domain Bacteria; kingdom Pseudomonadati; phylum Pseudomonadota; class Gammaproteobacteria; order Enterobacterales; family Enterobacteriaceae; genus Citrobacter; species Citrobacter sp. Cpo030. Next base: position 89,113 of record NZ_JAOWGT010000068.1, read on the forward strand.
GATATGGACGACCCGAAAGCGGAGGAGCTGCTGTTCTCCGCCAACTTCGCCTGCCCTATCTGCGGCTATAGCATGCGCGAACTGGAACCGCGGCTGTTCTCGTTTAACAACCCGGCGGGCGCGTGTCCAACCTGTGACGGTCTCGGCGTGCAGCAATATTTCGATCCTGATCGGGTGATCCAAAACCCGGAACTGTCGCTGGCCGGTGGTGCTATCCGCGGTTGGGATCGCCGTAACTTCTATTACTTCCAGATGCTTAAGTCTCTGGCGGAACACTATAAATTCGACGTTGAAGCCCCGTGGGCCAGCCTGAACCCTGCCGTGCATAAAGTGGTACTGTACGGTTCCGGTAAAGAGAATATCGAATTTAAATACATGAACGATCGTGGTGATACGTCCGTACGTCGCCATCCGTTCGAAGGCGTATTGCACAATATGGAGCGCCGCTATAAAGAGACGGAATCCAGCGCAGTACGTGAAGAATTAGCCAAGTTCATCAGTAACCGACCTTGCGCCAGCTGTGAAGGGACGCGTTTACGCCGGGAAGCTCGTCACGTATTTGTTGAAAATACGCCGCTGCCTGCGATTTCTGACATGAGCATCGGTCATGCAATGGATTTCTTCAACAATCTGAAGCTTGCGGGTCAGCGGGCGAAGATTGCCGAGAAAATTCTTAAAGAGATTGGCGATCGTCTGAAGTTCCTGGTCAACGTCGGCCTCAACTACCTGACGCTATCGCGTTCGGCAGAAACACTCTCCGGCGGTGAGGCCCAGCGTATTCGTCTGGCAAGCCAGATCGGCGCGGGTCTGGTCGGTGTAATGTACGTGCTGGATGAGCCGTCTATTGGCCTGCACCAGCGCGATAACGAACGTCTGCTGGGTACGCTTATCCACCTGCGTAATCTGGGTAATACCGTTATTGTGGTCGAGCACGATGAAGATGCAATTCGCGCTGCTGACCACGTGATCGATATCGGCCCCGGCGCTGGCGTTCACGGCGGTCAGGTCGTCGCCGAAGGGACGCTCGACGACATCATGGCAGTGCCTGAGTCGCTGACCGGCCAGTACATGAGCGGTAAACGCAAGATTGAAGTGCCTAAACAGCGCGTTGCGGCTGACCCAGAGAAAGTACTGAAACTCACCGGCGCACGCGGTAACAACCTGAAAGATGTCACCCTGACGCTGCCGGTAGGTTTATTTACCTGCATTACCGGGGTTTCCGGTTCGGGTAAATCGACGCTGATTAACGACACACTGTTCCCGATTGCACAGACGGCGCTAAACGGTGCGACGCTGGCTGAACCTGCGCCATATCGCGACGTTCAAGGCCTGGAACATTTCGACAAAGTGATCGACATTGACCAAAGCCCGATTGGCCGTACGCCGCGCTCTAACCCGGCAACCTACACCGGGGTGTTTACGCCAGTGCGCGAACTGTTTGCCGGTGTACCGGAGTCACGCGCACGCGGTTACACGCCGGGGCGTTTCAGCTTTAACGTCCGTGGCGGACGCTGTGAAGCCTGTCAGGGCGATGGCGTGATCAAAGTCGAAATGCACTTCCTGCCGGATATCTACGTGCCGTGCGATCAGTGCAAAGGCAAGCGCTATAATCGCGAAACGCTGGAAATTAAATACAAAGGCAAGACTATCCACGAAGTGCTGGATATGACGATTGAAGAAGCGCGTGAGTTCTTCGATGCCGTTCCGGCGCTGGCGCGTAAGCTGCAAACGCTGATGGACGTTGGCCTGACGTACATTCGACTGGGTCAGTCCGCTACCACGCTCTCGGGCGGTGAAGCACAGCGCGTGAAGCTGGCGCGCGAACTGTCCAAACGCGGTACCGGGCAAACGCTGTATATTCTCGATGAGCCGACCACCGGTCTGCATTTTGCGGATATTCAGCAACTGCTGGACGTGCTGCATCAGCTCCGGGATCAGGGCAACACCATCGTGGTGATTGAGCACAATCTGGACGTGATTAAGACCGCAGACTGGATTGTCGATCTCGGTCCGGAAGGCGGCAGCGGCGGCGGCGAAATCCTTGTCTCCGGCACACCAGAAACGGTCGCTGAGTGTGAAGCCTCACACACAGCCCGCTTCCTCAAACCGCTGTTGTAATTACGCAACACTTGTCTGGCCTACAGAATATGCATGAAGCTTGTAGGCCGGATAAGGCGCTTGCGCCGCATCCGGCTACGGTTGTGCCTGATGGCACTGCGCTTATCAGCGCCTACGAAACTACAGACCAGGCATGAAGCCTGTAGGCCGGATAAAGCGCTTACACCGCATCCGGCAACCGTTGTGCCTGATGGCGCTACGCTTATCAGGCCTACAAAACTACAGACCAGGCATAAATCTTGTACGCCGGATAAGGCGCTTGCGCCGCATCCGGCAACCGTTGTGCCTGATGGCACTGCGCTTATCAGCGCCTACGAAACTACAGACCAGGCATAAAGCTTGTAGGCCGGATAAAGCGCTTACACCGCATCCGGCTACGGTTGTGCCTGATGGCACTGCGCTTATCAGCGCCTACGAAACTAAAGACCAGGCATAAAGCCTGTAGGCCGGATAAGGCGCTTGCGCCGCATCCGGCTACGGTTGTGCCTGATGGCACTGCGCTTATCAGCGCCTACGAAACTACAGAATATGCATAAAGCTTGTAGGCCTGATAAGGCGCTTGCACCGCATCCGGCAACAGTTGTGCCTGATGCACTGCGCTTATCAGGCCTACGAAACTACAGACCAGGCATAAAGCTTGTAGGCCGGATAAGGCGCTTGCGCCGCATCCGGCAACCGTTGTGCCTGATGGCACTGCGCTTATCAGGCCTACGAAACTACAGAATATGCATAAAGCCTGTAGGCCGGATAAGGCGCTTGCGCCGCATCCGGCGAACCGGATCAGGGCTGCGTCAGTATCCGGCGTTTCTCTTCCGGTAACGTGTTCACAGCCTGCTGATAAGAGGCGTCGACCAGATAATAAATCTGTGAATCCGGCAGCGAGCCGTCCAGATACACCGTACTCCAGTGCGCTTTATTGAGATGCCTGCTTGGCCGAACATCGCTATGCTGCTGGCGCAACAGTTCTGCCAGTTCAGGGCTGGTTTTCAGAGACACCGCCGGGCGTTCTTCCACCTCTTTTACCATGGCAAAAAGCACATCTTCGACTTTGATTTGCGTGGCCTTCCAGTCACTGTGAACGCTCTGCTCCGCGCCCGTTTTTGCCATGCAGTATTGCAGCAACTCCGAATTCGTCATCTTTATTCCCCTTACCAGCATATTGCCTCATGAGAACATCTTTTATTCAGTGTGCAGCAAGTCCGCAAAAGGTAAAAGCCAGCAATGTAAATTTGTTTAAAAAAACAGCAATCCGCAGCCAGCGTCCTCAATATTCCGAGTTGACGATCACCTCTTCACCAAACGCACCGGCCTGTGGCAGCGGCTTATAAGTGGAGTTAGAGGCGCGCAAAATGCGAATACCGCGAATACCCACGTCGCGAGCGGCAGTGATGTCATTATCGGAGTCACCGTAGAACATGCGGATATTTTTATCCTGCAGCCACTGCGTTTTGGTGTTCTGACCCGGCTTGTCGCCGGCAAAAATGACCGGATTCATATTTCCAGCCGGGATGTGAAAGTTATCAGACAACGTTTTCGACACCGTTTCAGTCTTCGTCTGGCTACGCCCGGTCACGAAAAAGATGCTGTCACCGCGACGCACGTGCATATCAATCAGTTGGCGCGCGACTTCTTTTGGAATACTGAACTCGTCCCAGCCATTGTTCATTTTTTCCCAGAAGGCCGGATTCTTCAGGTAATCCTCACTGTCCGGAGAATACGTTTTTTTACCGCGCCAGAAGCCTGGGCTGGAAAAGAGGACAGTGTCATCGATATCAAACCCGACGGCCATCGGCGGACGTCCGGTCAGGCTGTTTTCAATTTGTGCCACGGAGACCCAGTGAATGGGAGCCTGCTCAGCGAGCTTTGCAACGTTAGTGCCTGGATTGAGCTGAGAGGGAGAAGAAACGAGTGCCTGGGCTGGCTGATTTAGCGTGAACAATAAACAAACGGCACTCAGTGCCAACGTAAACTTGCGCATATTTTTCCCTAAGTAGTCAGTTAGTTATCATTTTTTTATTAACAACTGGTCAAAAAACTATCTGACCTTACCCCTTAGGGGGAGGGAAAGGAAGGATTTTCTCTGGTTTTGTCCTGGAAAAGGAGCACGATCACATTGGAAAACAGGCCTGATGGCGCGACGCTTATCAGGCCTGCAAAGTCGGTTACATGACGGCAGCAAATGCCTTCGCCACGCGCTGCACGTTACCGTGATTCAGCCCGGCCACGCACATACGACCGCTGGCGATCAGGTATACACCGAACTCATCGCGCAGGCGATCGACCTGGGCTACGCTAAGCCCGGTATAGCTGAACATACCGCGCTGTTGCAGCAGGTAGTCAAAATTACGGCCTGGGATCTCCGCATTTAATACGTTAACCAGCTCCTGACGCATCGCCAGAATGCGAGTACGCATCTCTTCAACTTCCGCCAGCCAGCTGGCTTTCAGCACGTCATCACCCAGCACCGCGGCAACAACCTGCGCACCAAAGTTTGGCGGGCTGGAGTAGTTACGACGCACCGTCGCTTTTAGCTGCCCCAGAACACGGCTGGCGGCATCAGCGTCTTCACATACCACAGACAGTCCGCCGACACGCTCACCGTATAAGGAAAAAATCTTCGAGAATGAGTTGCTGACCAGAGCGGGCAATCCGGCGCTGGCGATGGCGCGAATCGCATAGGCGTCTTCTTCCATTCCACCGCCGAAGCCCTGGTAAGCAATGTCCAGGAACGGAATCAGATCGCGTGCTTTCAGGATCTCAATAACGCTATCCCACTGCGCAGACGTTAAATCCGCCCCTGTCGGGTTATGGCAGCACGGATGTAGCAGCACGATGCTGCGCGCCGGTAGGGTATTCAGCGTTGCCAGCAGGTCGTTGAAACGCACGCCGTTGGTCGTGTCGTCATACCATGGGTAAGTGCTTACTTCGAATCCGGCACCTTCAAAAATCGCGATATGGTTTTCCCAGGTCGGATCGCTGACCCACACACCAGAATCAGGGAAATAACGTTTCAGGAAATCTGCGCCAACCTTTAACGCACCGGAGCCGCCCAGCGTCTGAATGGTTGCGACGCGCTGCTGCTGGAGAACCGGATGTTCTGCGCCAAACAGCAGCGGCGCAATGGTATGGCGATACGTGTTCAGACCTTCCATCGGCAGATACAACGAAGCACCATGCGGTTTGGCATTAAGTCGAGCTTCCGCTTCCGCCACCGCTCTAAGCTGAGGAATAATACCGTCTTCGTTGTAATACAGGCCGATGCTGAGATTCACTTTGTCGCTACGTGAATCTTCTTTGAAGCGCTCCATGAGCGATAAAATCGGGTCGCCAGCGTAGGCGTCAACTTTTTGAAACACGTGTGGTTCTCCGGGTTTACAGGCAGGGGTTAAGAACACAATAAACCGGAAGTGGGAGAAGATCGAGAGGATGTTGAGAGGAATATTGCCGGAAGGCGGCGTAACCACCTGTCCGGCACATCATGCTGTTAATCGATATACTTCATCGCCACCCTTGAGGTCAGGCGTGTAATAAGTTCGTAAGCACTTACTTTCGTCATTTCAGCAATACGTTCAACGGGCAGGCCCTCGCCCCACAGAATCACCGAATCGCCGGCTTTATCCTGCGCTTCGGGCCCTAAATCGACGCAGATCATATCCATCGCGACGCGACCGACGATCGGCACTTCACGGCCGTTGACCAGTACCGGCGTCCCCGAAGGCGCTGCGCGCGGATAACCATCGCCATAGCCCATCGCTACCACGCCAAGACGCGTGTCGCGCTCGCTCAGCCAGGTTCCCCCATAACCAACCGGCTCGCCCGCTTTGTGCTCACGCACCGCAATCAGACTTGAGGTCAGCGACATTACCGGTTGGCAGCCAAAATCAGCGCCGATGGAGTGATTTTCCAGTGGTGATACGCCATACAGAATCAGCCCCGGACGCGCCCAGTCGAAATGAGACTGCGGCCACAGCAAAATACCACCCGACGCGGCAATCGAACGCTGCCCCGGTTTGCCTTCACAAAAACTGTTGAAGATATCGAGCTGTTTTTCGGTCGCGCCACACTCAGGCTCGTCCGCGCGAGCAAAGTGGCTGACGATATTGACCGGCTGGCGCACGTTTTCACATTGCGTTAAGCGCTGATAAAACGCCTCAGCCTGCTCAGGGCGTACGCCCAGGCGATGCATACCGGTGTCGAGCTTCATCCAGACGGTAACGGGTTCAGCCAGTTTTGCTGCTTCCAGGGCTTCGAGTTGCTCCTGGTTATGGACGGCAGTATGCAGACGCTGCGCGGAAATAGTCGGCAGATCGGAGGCATCAAAAAACCCCTCCAGCAGCAGGATGGGCTGCGTGATCCCTCCCGCTCGCAAGCGCAGGGCTTCTTCAAGACGAGCGACACCAAAAGCGTCCGCATCGGGGAGCGTTCGCGCGGTCTCTAACAGACCATGGCCGTAGGCGTTCGCTTTCACGACCGCAACCAGTTTGCTGGCTGGAGCCAGTTCACGCAGACGTTGCAGGTTGTGTCGCAGAGCGCGGCGGTTAATGACTACAGTTGCCGCTTGCATTTGTATTCCTTTATAAAAGAATCTTCTAAATCATTCGTGTTGCTGGAGGGCGACAAGCCAGAGAATCCCCGGAAGCTTAGTAAACTAAGTGATCGGGGTGAACGGGCGTAGTCAACACATCTGCAGCATGAAGGATGACGGAGATTTATTCGTCGTCGTATTGTGGGCCCGCATAGTTATCGAAGCGCGACCACTGACCGTTAAACGTCAGGCGCACCGTACCGATCGGGCCGTTACGTTGCTTACCAATAATGATTTCTGCGATCCCTTTCAGGTCGCTGTTTTCGTGATAAACCTCATCACGATAGATAAACATGATTAAGTCGGCATCCTGCTCGATGGAGCCGGACTCACGCAGATCCGAGTTGACCGGACGCTTGTCGGCACGTTGTTCCAGAGAGCGGTTAAGCTGCGACAGCGCCACCACCGGCACATGCAGTTCTTTCGCTAACGCTTTCAGCGAGCGGGAGATTTCTGCAATTTCCAGCGTACGGTTGTCGGAGAGCGACGGCACGCGCATCAGCTGCAGGTAGTCGATCATGATAAGTCCGATACCGCCATGTTCACGGGCGATACGACGGGCACGCGAGCGCACTTCCGTAGGCGTCAGGCCGGAGGAGTCATCAATATAGATGTTTCGTTTCTCCAGCAAAATACCCATTGTTCCGGAAATTCGCGCCCAGTCCTCATCATCCAGTTGACCGGTACGGATTTTGGTTTGGTCTACGCGTGAGAGCGAGGCCAGGGAACGCATCATGATCTGTTCTGAGGGCATTTCAAGACTAAAGATAAGAACCGGCTTATCCTGCAACATCGCCGCATTTTCGACGAGGTTCATTGCAAATGTCGTTTTACCCATCGACGGACGCGCGGCGACAATAATTAAGTCTGACGGCTGCAAACCAGCCGTCTTTTTATTGAGGTCGTCATAACCGGTGTTCACCCCGGTGACGCCGTCGTGCGGTTGCTGGAACAGCTGCTCGATACGCGCGACGGTGGCGTCGAGCACGTCAGTAATATTTTTCGGGCCTTCGTCTTTATTAGCGCGGCTTTCCGCGATTTTAAAGACACGGGATTCTGCAAGGTCCAACAGATCTTCACTGGAGCGTCCTTGCGGATCAAAACCGGCTTCAGCGATTTCGTTCGCAACTGAAATCATGTCACGAACAACGGCGCGTTCGCGGACAATATCCGCATAAGCGCTAATATTCGCCGCACTTGGTGTATTTTTAGATAACTCAGCCAGGTAAGCAAAACCGCCGACGCTGTCCAGTTGTCCCTGAACCTCCAGCGACTCTGCCAGCGTGATCAGATCGATGGGTTTTCCCATCTCCTGCAGGCGATGCATTTCCGTGAAGATATGCCGGTGCGGTCGGGTATAAAAATCTTCCGCCACCACACGCTCGGCGACATCGTCCCAACGTTCGTTATCCAGCATTAAACCGCCCAACACCGACTGTTCCGCTTCAATCGAGTGCGGCGGTACCTTCAGCCCGGCGACCTGGGGATCGCGCTCACGAGCATCAGTCTGTTGTTTGTTGAAGGGTTTATTTCCTGCCATAGTGAATGGAGTTACCGAGATAATGATTGGGTCGAAAGATTACCACATTTCTTTTGGAGGAAGCATGGCAACACGTATTGAATTTCACAAGCATGGTGGCCCTGATGTACTCAAGGCGGTGGAGTTTACGCCCGTAGACCCGGCGGAAAACGAAATCCAGGTCGAGAACAAAGCGATTGGGATCAACTATATCGACACCTACATCCGCAGTGGTCTTTATCCACCGCCTTCCCTGCCCAGCGGTCTGGGTACCGAAGCCGCAGGCGTGGTCAGCAAAGTCGGCAGCAAAGTGACACACATTAAAGCTGGCGATCGCGTGGTGTACGCCCAGTCTGCCCTTGGCGCCTACAGCTCAGTGCATAACGTTCCGGCCGATAAAGCCGCCATCCTGCCTAACGCTATCTCGTTTGAACAAGCTGCCGCCTCGTTTCTTAAAGGGCTAACCGTTTTTTATCTGTTACGTAAAACGTATGAAATTCAGCCTGATGAGCCGTTTTTGTTCCATGCGGCTGCGGGCGGCGTCGGCATGATTGCCTGCCAGTGGGCAAAAGCATTGGGTGCGAAGCTGATTGGTACCGTCGGCAGTGCGCAAAAGGCGCAAATTGCGTTGCAGGCTGGCGCATGGCAGGTCATTAACTATCGTGAAGAGAGCATTGTTGAGCGAGTGAAAGAGATAACTGGCGGTAAAAAAGTGCGGGTGGTGTATGACTCGGTAGGGAAAGATACCTGGGAAGCCTCGCTGGATTGTTTACAGCGCCGGGGACTAATGGTCAGCTTTGGTAATGCTTCCGGGCCGGTGACTGGCGTGAACTTAGGCATTCTGAACCAGAAAGGTTCGCTATACGTGACCCGTCCTTCACTCCAGGGGTATGTCACCAATCACCGCGAATTAACCGAGGCCAGCAATGAGCTATTCTCGCTAATTGCCAGTGGAGTGATCAAAGTGGATGTCGCGCCTGGTCAGACGTTCGCACTGCACGATGCACAGCGTGCTCATGAAGTACTGGAAAGCCGGGCCACGCAGGGATCGAGTTTGCTGATTCCGTAACGCCATCATTTTCCCCTAAATAATTCAAGCTCCAGGAAGGCGGCAATGGAATGAATCCCCAGGAGCTTACTGGAGTAAGTGACTGGGGTGAATGAAAGCAGCCAACACACCTGGAGTTTGAATTATGACGGGGAAAGAAAGAATTAGGGCTTCCCGCAGGAAGCCCTTTCTTTTTTTAGTTCGGCTGTATGTAGGGTACAGCTCGATGAATTCGTTAACCTGGCAATAGTGACAGATTTGATAATCAATTCCTATTTGGTTCTAAAGGCAATGTTGCAGGTTGTGACGTACCGCTCAATACCTTAGTAAAACCGGCGGTTATTGCGCTGATACTGTGGGACTTTTGGCGCTTTTATCGCCTTGATAACCCACACCACGGCAACAGCCAGTAGCAGCCAGGGCAACAGTTTAATCATCAAGGCAAATAGTCCGCCCAGAAACATCACTGCGGTGGCTACGACCAATGCGGCCAGAACGCCCAGCAAAGAAACGCCGGTGACCATCAGCATGATAAAAAATCCAATCACAAAAAGTAGTTCCAGCATGGCTCTCTCCCGAAATGAAATTCTCTCCATTGCTTTACAAGAAACATGCCAAAAATAATGCGTTGATTTATAAAGAAAACGCCCTGCGACAAAGCGCAGGGCGTGGTGAAATTAACTAACTTTTGGTGAAAACTTAACGCTTGTCTGCCACCAGCTTCAACGCGTGCTCCAGAACGTTAATATCTGCCCCGGCTTTATGTGCATTCTCGCTCAGATAGCGACGCCACTGACGGGCACCAGGGATCCCCTGAAACAGCCCCAACATATGGCGTGTCACATGTCCCAAATAGGTTCCCTTACTCAGTTCACGCTCAATATACGGGTACATGGCGCGCACCACGGCGACCGGATCGGTATCTTCGGTAGCGGCAGAGAAAATCTCACGGTCAACGGACGCCAGAATACCTGGGTTTTGGTAAGCTTCACGCCCCACCATCACGCCATCCATATGTTGCAGATGAATTTTCGCTTCTTCCAACGATTTAATGCCGCCGTTGATCGACATCGTCAGATGCGGGAAATCACGCTTTAGCTGATAAACACGGTCATAATCCAGCGGCGGAATTTCGCGGTTTTCTTTCGGGCTTAACCCGGACAGCCAGGCCTTGCGAGCGTGAATGATAAACATCTCACATTCGCCTTTGCCAGATACCGTGTTGATGAAATCGCAGAGGAATTCGTAGCTGTCCTGGTCATCAATGCCGATACGGGTTTTCACCGTAACCGGAATCGACACCACGTCGCGCATCGCTTTGACGCAATCGGCGACCAGTTGCGCATTCCCCATCAGGCAGGCGCCAAACATGCCATTCTGCACGCGGTCGGAAGGACAACCCACGTTGAGATTGATTTCGTCATAGCCCCGCTGTTCAGCGAGCTTTGCGCACTGCGCCAGCGCCGCAGGATCGCTCCCGCCCAGTTGTAATGCGACCGGATGCTCTTCTTCGCTATACGCCAGATAATCGCCTTTACCATGAATGATTGCCCCAGTGGTTACCATCTCCGTATAGAGCAGCGTCTGGCTGGACAGTAAGCGCAAAAAGTAGCGGCAGTGTCTGTCCGTCCAGTCGAGCATCGGCGCGATAGAAAAACGATGAGCGGGAAAAGCGGTAGACTGAGATTCAGGCAGCATGGCGAATATTCAAGCATCCGGTTAAAAAAGGGGCGCTACTATAGCATAGACCGTTACGATAGTGAGCCACATCCTCGCGGCTCACTCCCCCTGACCCTAAATAAACGCTATTTACGCCCCGGTTTTCCGTCGTGAGATCCAAAAAACTGCGGCGGATGGTCGACCCAGCGATCCTCACGTGTAGCGGCATAGACCGGGTTAAGCGGATAATAAATGCGATTGTATTTTTTGTTCGCCTCACCCACGACTAACAGGCGCACCTCTTCACTGGTGTTATTAATAAAGGTATGGCACACGCCTGTACCTGCCGGGAAACCGACGCTGTCGCCCGGTTCCAGCTTCCATAAATACCCGTTAATCCAGGCCTCAGGATAACCTTCCAGCACGTAGATAAATTCTTCCTCATCGCTTTCAGCGTGCGGGTACGACGTGCGCCGACCCGGCGGCAGGCGTTCATGATGAATGCCGAGTCGTCCTAACCCCAACTTGCGGGCAAGTGGCGCGCCAATAGCAAATAGCTCATCGCTGTCAGGATAAGTGGAGTCATCAGCCCCCTCAACCTCACGCCAGTGGCGAATACAATCGGGTCTTTTCATGGTTATTTTCCAGTATTGCGATGCGTCAGGTATAGCACACCACGGTGGATCTCGGTGTTTTAAGCAGAACATGTTAAAGTAAGGGATTAACCTTCCACGCAAATCGAGGCGCCAAATGGACAAAACCACTACGCAAGAGTTATTGGCTCAAGCTGAAAAACTCTGCGCGCAACGCAACGTGCGGCTTACGCCACAACGCCTCGAAGTACTGCGCCTGATGAGCCTGCAGGAAGGTGCGATCAGCGCCTATGACCTGCTCGACCTGTTGCGGGAAACTGAGCCACAGGCTAAACCACCTACCGTATATCGTGCGCTCGATTTTCTGCTGGAACAAGGTTTCGTGCACAAGGTGGAATCCACCAACAGCTATGTGCTTTGTCATCTGTTCGATCAGCCAACCCACAGTTCTGCAATGTTCATTTGCGACCGCTGCGGCGTGGTAAAAGAAGAGTGTGCGGAAGGTGTGGAAGACATTATGCATACGCTGGCGGCAAAAATGGGCTTTGCACTGCGGCATAACGTTATTGAAGCCCACGGGCTGTGTCCGGCCTGTGTGGAAGTTGAATCTTGCCGCCATCCTGGCGAGTGCCAGCATGACCATACGATTCAGGTGAAGAAGAAGGTTGGGCGCTAGGTAAGCGGGAGAGCGTACATCCTTGTACTCTCAGGAGGGAAGGGTTAATTACCAGCGGTAATCATTACGTTTTTCCCAATCGTTAACTTCTTTCTCCGCCTGATCTTTCGCGTAACCGTAACGCTCCTGGACTTTACCGACCAGTTGGTCACGTTTACCTTCAATGACCGTCATATCATCATCGGTCAGTTTGCCCCATTGCTCTTTCACTTTACCTTTAAACTGCTTCCAGTTGCCGCCGACTTCGTCTTTATTCATCATCAAGTCCTCATCGTTAAGTTGTGAATAGCGAGAGTGCCATGTCCAGACACATGCTGTTTTTGCTGGACGTGAGAATAAGTGTAGTCAGTGATTCTGGGTTTTATTTACTATTCGGAATTTTTAACCATTCCGCTCAGGCAAACCAGGTTCCATTACGCCAGTGACGTCGCCAGATAAAGGCCAGTGAAAGCCCGCGCAACGCCAGGAAAACCGTTAACGCCAACCACAAGCCATGGTTTCCCAGCCACGGCAAAGTCAGCAGCGTTAATGCAAATCCTGTGGCAGCAACGGCCATACTGTTGCGCATTTCTGCCGCGCGCGTCGCGCCAATAAACATTCCGTCGAGCAGATAACACCAGACACCCACCAGCGGTAACACCACCTGCCAGAAAAGATAGCGATCGGCCAGCAGTTGGATTTGCGGCAGCGAGGTCAGTAGCGCAACAATCTGCTCGCCAAACAGGGCATAAACCAACGAGAACAAAATAGCCACAATACCGGACTGTCGGCAGGCCGCCCGCCAGACGTCCAGCAACTGGCTACCATCTCGCGCCCCATAGGCCTGGCCCGAATGCGCTTCCACGGCATAGGCAAATCCATCCAGCGCGTAGGCGGTAAAGGTTAGCAGGGTCATCAGAACGGCATTAACCGCAATGATATCGCCTCCCAGACGCGCACCCAGCACCGTGATAGCGCCAAAACAGAGCTGCAGCAGTAGCGAGCGCAACATGATGTCACGGTTAAGTGCCAACAAACGGCGGAAGTTGCCACGCCACGCCTGCTTCAGCATTGCCAGCGAAATTCCGCGCATATGCAGGACTTTTCGCACCATCATCAGGCCGATCAGCAAGGTGGCATATTCAGCAATCACCGTTGCCAGTGCCGCACCCTGCACGTTCATATGCAGGCCCATCACCAGCCATATATCAAGCACAATGTTGAGAATATTGCCGACAATCAACAAGATAACCGGCGCACGCGCATACTGAACGCCAAGCAGCCAGCCGAGCAGCACCAGATTCGCCAGCGAGGCGGGTGCGCTTAACCAGCGAATTTCAAGGAAACGTCGGGCCTGCTCCAGTACCGCTTCACTTCCGCCAACAATGTGCAGAGCCAGATCGATAATTGGCGTACGAAACAGTGCGATAAGCAACCCCGCTCCCAGCGCCAGCATGAGCGGCTGCACCAGTGCGCGCGCCAGCGCTTGTGGATTTTTCGCACCAAATGCCTGTGCGGTCAGACCAGTGGTACTCATGCGCAAAAAAAGCAGCAGCATAAAAAGAAAACTGGTTGCCGTAGCACCAACCGCAACACCGCCAAGATAGACCGGACTATCCAGATGACCAATCACCGCAGTATCCACCAGTCCCAGCAGAGGAACGGTGATATTGGAGAAGATCATCGGTAAGGCGAGGTGCCAGAGTGCTTTATCAGAAGAGGTAAAGAAAGGCATACAGGAGGGCCTGAGAAGAAGTTAGACGTACTGGACAATGTGATGCAGGCCCGGCAAGCGCAGCGCTACCGGGCACGTTGCCGGATGGCGACGTCATCGTCTTATCCGGCCTACAGGGATTCAACAGAAAATTACAGCCATTCACCGTTACGAATGACGCCTACTGCCAGCCCTTCAATAGTGAAGTTTTGTTCGCGCAGGTCGACAACGATAGGTTTGAATTCGCTGTTTTCTGGCAAGAGTTCAACCTTGTTGCCCTGCTTTTTCAGACGCTTAACCGTAACTTCGTCATCAATACGGGCAACAACAACCTGGCCGTTACGCACGTCCTGGGTCTTATGCACAGCGAGTAAATCACCGTCCATAATCCCGATATCTTTCATCGACATACCGCTAACGCGCAGCAGAAAATCGGCGTTCGGTTTGAACAGTGAAGGATCGACCTGATAGTGGCCTTCAATGTGCTGCTGCGCCAAAAGTGGCTCACCGGCTGCCACGCGCCCCACAAGCGGTAACCCTTCTTCTTCTTCCTGCAACAGTCGAATACCGCGCGATGCGCCGGATACAATTTCCAGCACACCTTTACGCGCCAGCGCTTTCAGGTGTTCTTCAGCTGCGTTTGGGGAACGGAACCCCAAACGCTGCGCGATCTCCGCACGCGTCGGTGGCATACCTGTCTGGCTGATGTGATCTCTAATGAGATCAAACACCTCTTGTTGCCTGGCCGTTAACGCTTTCATTCCGCCCCCTGGGTGTATATACAGTTATGCTGTGAGTATATACAGCTAAAGGCGATTTTGGAACCGCAAACTGCACAAAAAACAGGAGATTTATGCAGTTGTGGAAGCCTTATCGCAAATGCGACCACAACAGAATGCCCCAGGTGATCAGCGCGACAAAAATAGACAGCAATACCGCTGCCGACCCCATATCTTTCGCCCGACCGGAAAGTTCGTGGTACTCAGAACCAATACGATCAACTACCGCTTCAATCGCACTGTTGAGGATTTCAACGATCATCACCAGCATCACAGAACCGATCAACAACACGCGGGTAATTGCATCAACATCCAGCCAGCAGGCGATGGCGACGCCCAGCAGGACGGCAACACTTTCCTGACGGAATGCCGCCTCATTAATCCATGCAGCGCGAAAACCTTTCCAGGAATAACCTGCTGCTTTGATAATTCGGGTGAATCCAGTGGTATTATTGGCCATCAAAAAGAACCTTTTTACATTATTAGCGTCAATGTCATTGTAACGTTACCCCGTTTGTTCAGGGTGTGGCAAAGCAGCGCGAAGTATGACCGGATACCACAGAAATTCACTAAACTTTCTGATATCCTTGCAGCGCATTTGCATTATTAACCAGAGGCTTTACATCGTTTATGTCCGGCTGGCCACGAATTTACTACAAATTACTGAATTTACCATTAAGCGTCCTGGTAAAAAGCAAGTCTATTCCAGCAGAACCTGCTCCGGAATTGGGACTCGATACTTCGCGTCCCATTATGTACGTCCTACCGTACAATTCGAAAGCAGACTTGCTGACGCTGCGTGCCCAATGTCTGGTGCACGACCTCCCCGATCCCCTGGAACCACTAGAGATAGACGGAACGCTGTTACCGCGCTACGTGTTTATTCACGGCGGTCCGCGTGTATTCACCTATTACACGCCGAAAGAAGAGTCTATCAAGCTGTTCCACAACTATCTCGACTTGCATCGCAGCAATCCAGATCTGGATGTGCAGATGGTGCCGGTTTCGGTGATGTTTGGCCGTGCGCCGGGGCGTGAAAAAGGCGAGGTCAATCCGCCGTTACGTATGCTAAACGGCGTACAGAAATTCTTTGCGGTGTCCTGGCTGGGTCGCGACAGTTTTGTCCGTTTCTCCCCGTCGGTCTCTCTGCGCCGTATGGCGGATGAACACGGTACGGATAAGATCATCGCCCAGAAGCTGGCACGCGTGGCGCGTATGCACTTTGCTCGCCAGCGCCTGGCCGCTGTCGGCCCGCGCCTCCCTGCCCGCCAGGATCTGTTTAATAAACTGTTAGCTTCAAAAGCGATCGCTCGTGCGGTAGAAGATGAAGCGCGCAGTAAAAAAATCTCCCACGAAAAAGCGCAGCAAAATGCCATTGCGCTGATGGAAGAGATTGCCGCCAACTTCTCCTACGAAATGATTCGTCTGACGGACCGTATTTTGGGCTTTACCTGGAACCGTCTGTATCAGGGGATTAACGTTCATAATGCTGAACGTGTACGCCAGTTGGCGCACGATGGGCATGAAATCGTGTACGTTCCGTGCCACCGCAGCCATATGGACTATATGCTGCTGTCGTACGTTCTGTACCATCAGGGTTTGGTGCCGCCGCACATCGCAGCCGGTATCAACCTGAACTTCTGGCCAGCGGGTCCGATTTTCCGCCGTCTGGGCGCGTTCTTTATTCGTCGTACCTTCAAGGGCAACAAGCTCTATTCCACCGTATTCCGCGAATACCTGGGCGAGCTGTTCAGCCGCGGCTACTCGGTTGAGTACTTTGTCGAAGGGGGCCGTTCACGTACCGGTCGTCTGCTCGACCCGAAAACCGGCACGCTGTCGATGACTATTCAGGCGATGCTGCGCGGCGGTACGCGCCCTATTACCCTCGTACCTATTTACATCGGCTATGAGCACGTAATGGAAGTGGGCACCTACGCGAAAGAGTTGCGTGGCGCGACGAAAGAGAAAGAAAGTCTGCCGCAAATGCTGCGTGGCTTAAGCAAGCTGCGTAACCTGGGTCAGGGCTACGTCAACTTTGGTGAACCAATGCCATTGATGACTTACCTCAACCAGCATGTGCCGGAGTGGCGTGAATCTATTGACCCTATCGAGTCTATCCGCCCGGCCTGGTTGACGCCGACGGTGAATAACATTGCCGCCGATTTGATGGTGCGCATTAACAACGCAGGCGCGGCCAACGCCATGAACCTGTGCTGTACTGCTTTACTGGCCTCCCGCCAGCGCTCTCTGACCCGTGAACAGCTGACCGAGCAGCTTGACTGCTACCTGAGCCTGCTGCGCAACGTGCCGTACGCGGCGGATGCTACTGTTCCTGCGCAGAGTGCCAGTGAACTGATCGACCACGCCTTGCAGATGAACAAGTTTGAGGTCGAGAAAGACACCATCGGTGACATCATTATTCTGCCGCGCGAGCAGGCGGTATTGATGACCTACTACCGCAATAATATTGCGCATATGCTGGTTCTGCCTTCGTTGATGGCAGCCATTGTGACTCAGCATCGTCGTATTTCACGCGCCGCATTGCAGCAGCATATTGATGCGCTGTACCCGATGCTGAAAGCGGAGCTGTTCTTACGCTGGGAGCGTGATGAGCTTGCCGGGGTAATTGATGAACTGGCCAGCGAAATGCAGCGCCAGGGACTCATCACCCTGACCGATGACGAACTGCATATCAATCCAGCCCGCTCCCGCACGCTACAGTTGCTGGCGGCAGGTGCTCGCGAGACGTTGCAGCGCTACGCCATTACCTTCTGGCTGCTGAGCGCGAACCCGTCCATCAACCGTGGCACGCTGGAAAAAGAGAGCCGCACCGTGGCGCAACGCCTCTCAGTGCTGCACGGCATTAACGCGCCGGAATTCTTCGATAAAGCCGTGTTCAGCTCTCTGGTGCTGACGCTGCGTGACGAGGGATTCATCAGCGATACCGGAGATGCCGAACCGGAAGAGACGATGAAGATCTATCAGATGCTGGCCGAACTGGTCACGTCAGATGTGCGTCTGACTATCGAGAGCGCCACTCAGGGCGAGTAAGCATAAAAAACCGGTCATTTTGAACTGCACCTTACTTCGTTGGGTGTCCAACTTTTTGGGTGCAGTTCAAAATGACCGGTTTTTTATTTTGCAGGCTAAGCCAAAATCAAAAATGCCAGTAGCTCATTGCCAGGCCTAAGAACAGCACCAGACCGACGTAGTTATTGTTCATAAACGCTTTAAAGCAGGCATCACGTTCACGGTTGACGATCAGTTTCTGCTGATAGACAAACAGCGCGCCCGCCACCAGCAGAGACCAGTAATAGCCCAGTCCTAACCCGTTTAACCAGCCCACCAGCGCCATCAGCACCAGCACGCCTACCTGCAAAATACCAATAATCAGCTTGTCGTTCTGACCGAACAGGATCGCGGTCGATTTAATGCCGATCTTCAGGTCATCATCCCGGTCAACCATGGCGTACTGCGTATCATAAGCCACCGCCCAGAGAATATTCGCAAGGAACATCAGCCAGCAGCTCAGCGGTACGGACTCACTCACGGCGGCGAACGCCATCGGGATCGACCAGCCAAACGCCGCCCCCAGCACCACCTGCGGCAGATGCGTATAGCGCTTCATAAACGGATAAACCCACGCTAATGCTAATGCCGCAACGGATAACAAAATGGTCATCGTGTTGAGGGTCAAAACCAGCAGGAAGGCCAGCAGCACCAGTACCACAAACAGCGTTCGGGCTTCTTTCTCGGTGACAGCCCCGCTCGGCAGCGGTCTATTCGCGGTGCGTTTGACGTGCCCGTCAAATTTCCTGTCGGCATAATCATTCACCACGCATCCGGCGGCGCGCATTAACCAAACGCCAGCGACAAAAACCGCCAGGATCCACAGTTGCGGCATGCCTGGGGTCGCCACCCACAGTGCCCACAGCGTAGGCCAGAGCAGCAGTAAGGCGCCGATTGGCTTATCCGTACGCATCAAGCGGTGAAACGCCAGCAGCTTATTCTGCGTCAGACTCCACTCCATCTTTATCTTCCTCTCAGTACAACGGCGACGCAGGCAGAAAAAGCTCGGTAAGCATCAGTGGCTTACCGCTCAGCCGCAGGCGGGAACGACGCCCCCACAGCGCTGCATCGCGGCCAATCTCAATAAAATCTCGGGTCAATGTCGATGACGTAAACAGGTAGCGTCCGAGCGGGGTTTTCCCAAGGTTCTGTAAGGCCAGTTCAGGGCCGCACAAGGTTGATTCAGGCACCACAGTCCGTCCGGCAAGCCAGGGTTCACCATCCGCGCATAACAGGATTTCACGTAACCAATAACGAGACTCTTTAGGCAGCAGCGTCAGTTCTTCAGCCACCTCATTTTGCCCAACGAATTCTTCGCGAATCAACGTTACGGTGACCTTTTTCCCCTGCTGCTCAAAACGTTTGGTCATGGAATCTTCCAGTAACAACCAGTCGAGCAGTTGGGCGTCCAGCGCTGGGATCGCATCAAAATAACGCAGCGCACGCAGTTGCGTTAACGCAGGGTGTGGCATGCCTTACTCTCCGATTTATAACCTGAAGGCATTGTATCGCAGAAAAGGCATTACGGGGTGAGCAAACACGATTAAGTGATCGGTAGGGCAACATAAGTGTAACAATTAGCACCGAAGGATAAAAAAAGGTGCGCCAGGAGACGCACCAGTTGTTGCAAAATCAACAATGTGGGGAGAAGTTTACCCCTTGCCTTTTACACTGCTGATAAAGGTGGATCGGGCAGATTTGGATCCCAGACGTTCCGCTTCATCAAGCAGCTTCAGCGCTTTATCAACATCGCCTTTTGCAACTGCATCCTTAATCGCCTGATTAAAATAGCTTTCCGTGTCGTTCAGCATTGGCTCGCTTTTCTTCACGGGTTGTGGTGCCGGAGCAGCAACGGCTGCCGCCGGAGCCGCGTAGGCCACTGCAGGCGCTGCGGTATTACCAACCGTAACAGGGCCAGGACCGGAAGAACCAAACAGCGGCCCGACCAGCACGCTGGAGGAGGAGCTGGTTTTAACTTTCAGATGCAGCAGACCGTCGGTGGTGTGGCGGGCAATCGGGTCCGGAATATCCGGAACAGCGTTACCTACCCCCTTGGCATAGGCTTTTGCCGGGTCAAGCAGGGTTGTGGTCTGCTGGAGATCTTTATCAGTAGTAAAGACCAGAACATACAGTTTTTGCTGTCCCAGCGCTGGCGTCAGGCGCATCACCCCTTCCAGGCGATCGGCACTCATCACACCCGGTGCCTGGTAGGTAAAGTAACTGCTAGGGAAGAACGCAGATGGCGTCATGTTCTGATCAAGAATTAAGACGTTTGGCGCGAATACGCTGGTTTGTTTGTTAACTTCACTGCTCAGTGTCAGGGTCAGTTCACCAATGTTGGCCGGTACGCTGTAGGCGGCAACCGGGCCGCTAATACCGGCAATGTCCAGACGCTGTCCCGCTGTCGCCAACGAGGTTGATTGGGTTTTCGATTGATCAACTGGCGTCCAGGTTAACTGTTGCAACGCTGCAGTGGGAATAGCAGGCGCCGCGGTGGTGTTCTGCGGAACAATATTTACATCGGCCAGGCTGATGCCAGGCGCGCTGGCAAATAACCCTGCAGATAAACAAAGGGCAACGAGACTTTTCTTCATTTTCATTGTTATCACCTCAGATAGCATGGGTTCAGCGGTGGCCAGGCAATAGCGCGCTAAACCGTAATCAAGAGGGGCTTGCGCCCCTCTTTCGGTCTTTACGTCAGGTTAGAGCTGAATTACCACCAGATTTCCATCTGAGCACCGAAGGACCACTCATCGCTGTCGCCACGGCTGGTTGTGCTGATACCAGAGTTCGTTGCAGCTGCGTATTTAGATACGTTGTTACCATTTTTAACGTAGCCCCACTCTTCATCCCATTTGGCATAGGTTGCAAAGACGCGGATTGCCGGACGAGACCAGATGCTGTCGCCTGCCTGCCACTGTTGTGCCAAGGTGATTTTGTATTGGCTGTTGCGATCGCCAGTCTGTTGAGATTTGACGTTGTCGTAGCCGACTTCCATCAGGGTGCTCATGATTGGTGTCCATTTGTACATCGGACGAATACCCACGGTGTACCATTCAGTACCCAGGTCATTATCCATGTCGATATTCTGATACATACCGACGTACATCAGGTCCCACTTGTCGCCCAGAGAGATAGCACCGTGGTCAAGTACGCGCACCAGGCTACCGTTGTTATTGATATTGTTGTTTACATGATGGATAACGGGATCATTTGGTGTTGCCTGGGTATCGAAGGTTGAACCGTAAGTACCCTGCGAGCCACCTTTACCCTGCGTGGTCATCGCATCAGTTGCATACTGAACCACGAACTTGTTATAGCCCTTCAGCATGCTCTGAGTATGTTCTGCAGTGAACATCCAGCCATCTTTAGAAGCGCTATCCGCGTAGCTATAACCGTCAGTTTTATTCGCACGACCGTAGTCAACACCCAGTTCCAGCATGCCGTCCGGGTTAATGGCCATCTGCGCTAAACGCATGTCGAATACGTCGTTCGCGGTATCTTTGGATGTGTCGTAGATATTCTGGCTACTGAAGGTGTAAGAACCACCCGCTTCCTGAGAACGGGTTGCGGCCAGAGACAGTTTACCGAAGCCCAGATCGATGTTTTCAATACCGGCACCAGGACCTGAAATATCCCAGTAGTAGAAGTCGATCATGTGGACGTCATGACGCTGATAGAAACGTTTACCGGCCCAGATGGTGGAACCCGGCAGCCATTCAATCAGGTTTTTACCCTGCACGTTGGCTTCGCGGAAAGCAGGATCGGTCGCTTCCCAGTCATTCTGCTGTGCAACGGAGTAGGCAACGTTGGTGTCGAAGTAGAAGCTCTTATCGCCCTCTTTCCACACTTCCTGACCTAATTTGATTTCCGCATAGGTTTCACATTCGTTACCAAGACGGTATTTACTTTGGGCACCAGTTGCCTGGAAACACTGTTGTTCACCGCCGCTACCTGTCCAGCCAATGCCGGAACGAGCATAACCATGGAAATCCACAGCCATTGCCTGAACAGACATAATGCCTGCTGCTACAGCAACCGCCAGAGGGAGTTTGCGCAGAGTAATCATCGTTCTATCTCCTGAGATCATTGCTTTTCTTTAAACGCTGCCACCGTCTAAAACTGCGAATGGTTTTGCGTTTCGTTTTTTTATGGGGACCTTAAACGCCCGGCTCCTGGTGCAACCGACGACATGCAGTGCCATCCTCACGGAACAGATGGCAACGCTCTGGCGGCAGGCCGATAGCGAATGTGGCACCCTCTTCTACCAACACCACGTCGTTCTGGCGGTAAACCAGGTTTTGACGGATGGCGGGGATCTGGATATGAATTTGTGTTTCGTGACCAAGCTGCTCGACCACCTGCACTTCACCTTCGAGGGTGACATCGGCGATATCGCTGGGCAGCAGATGTTCCGGGCGGATACCTAAAGACATGTTGGCGCCAACCTGTACCGCATGGCTGTCTACCGGGAGCCATATTTGCTGGCGGTTGGGCAGTTCAACCTGCACCTGATCGATAGCCGTTGCCGTGACTTTCACCGGCAGGAAGTTCATCTTCGGTGAACCAATGAAGCCCGCCACAAAGCGGTCAGCCGGGTAGTGATACAGTTCCAGAGGCTTACCAACCTGCGCTACGCGACCGGCATCCAGCACCACAATTTTGTCGGCCAGCGTCATCGCTTCGACCTGATCGTGGGTAACGTAAATCATCGTGCGGCCAAGACGTTTATGCAGGCGGGAGATTTCAATACGCATCTGCACGCGCAGAGCGGCATCGAGGTTCGACAGTGGTTCGTCCAGCAGGAATACGCGCGGTTCGGCGACCAGCGTACGGCCAATCGCCACACGCTGACGTTGTCCGCCGGAAAGCGCTTTTGGTTTACGCTCCAGCAGGTGTGCCAGTTGCAGAACTTCCGCAACCTGGTTCACGCGCTGGTTCATCACCTCTTTTTTCGCTCCGGCCAGTTTGAGGCCGAACGACATGTTTTCCGCGACGGACAAATGGGGATACAACGCGTAGGACTGAAAGACCATGCCTACACCACGTTCGGCGGGCGGAATGTCGTTCATCCGGGTCTCCCCGATAAACAGGTCACCACTGGTGATGGTTTCAAGTCCGGCGATCATACGCAGCAAGGTCGACTTACCGCAGCCTGACGGTCCGACAAACACCACGAATTCCCCTTCGTGAATGTCGAGATTGATATCTTTCGATACCACCACGTCACCCCAGGCTTTCGTTACATTTCGTAGCTGTACGCTCGCCATGCCCTTCTCCCTTCGTTACAACCTGTCATCGACAGCAACATTCATGATGGGCTGACTATGCGCGATCCCTTGACTGCGTGAATCCTCCACCCCCCGGCTTTTTTATGGGGGAGGAGGCGGGAGGATGAGAGAGCAGCGTCTGAGACCCGGGCCACCAGCCTCAGAGGAATTTCGTGATGCAGCCTGCAAAAATCGGTGGGTTTTTATGTGCGCCAGTACGCAATACTCACATTTATGTAACACAGATCACATAAAGAGCGGGTGGGGCGTAGGGGTAAGGAGGATGGAAAGAGGTTGTCGTATAAAGAAACTAGTAACCGTTAAGCCACCTCTGCAAAATCACCAAACAGGATGGGAACTATGAAAATCAAAACTGGCGCACGCATCCTCGCATTGTCTGCATTAACGACGATGATGTTTTCCGCCTCGGCTCTCGCCAAGATTGAAGAAGGTAAGCTGGTTATCTGGATTAACGGCGACAAAGGCTATAACGGCCTCGCTGAAGTGGGCAAAAAATTCGAGAAAGACACCGGGATCAAAGTCACTATTGAGCACCCTGACAAACTGGAAGAGAAATTCCCGCAGGTTGCCGCGACCGGCGACGGTCCGGACATCATCTTCTGGGCACATGACCGTTTTGGCGGCTACGCTCAGTCTGGCCTGCTGGCTGAAATCACACCTGACAAAGCCTTCCAGGACAAGCTCTATCCGTTCACCTGGGATGCCGTACGCTATAACGGCAAACTGATTGCCTACCCGATCGCGGTTGAAGCGCTGTCGCTGATTTACAACAAAGACCTCGTTCCAAATCCACCGAAAACCTGGGAAGAAATTCCTGCACTGGATAAAGAGCTGAAGGCGAAAGGTAAATCCGCGCTGATGTTTAACCTGCAAGAACCGTACTTCACCTGGCCGCTGATTGCCGCCGACGGTGGTTACGCGTTCAAGTTTGAGAACGGTAAGTACGATGTGAAAGACGTGGGCGTGGATAACGCTGGCGCGAAAGCGGGTCTGACCTTCCTGGTTGATCTGATCAAGAACAAACACATGAACGCGGATACTGATTACTCCATCGCCGAAGCGGCCTTTAACAAAGGCGATACCGCGATGACCATCAACGGTCCGTGGGCGTGGTCCAACATCGATAAGAGTAAAATCAACTACGGCGTCACGCTGCTGCCAACCTTCAAAGGAAAAGCGTCTAAACCGTTTGTTGGCGTTCTGAGCGCCGGTATCAACGCCGCCAGCCCGAACAAAGAACTGGCGAAAGAGTTCCTCGAAAACTACCTGCTGACCGATCAGGGTCTGGATGAAGTGAACAAGGACAAACCGCTGGGCGCCGTTGCGCTGAAATCCTTCCAGGATCAGTTAGCGAAAGACCCACGTATCGCCGCCACTATGGATAACGCCCAGAAAGGCGAAATCATGCCGAACATCCCACAGATGTCCGCATTCTGGTATGCCGTTCGTACCGCAGTGATCAACGCAGCCAGCGGCCGTCAGACCGTCGATGCCGCACTGAAAGACGCGCAGGGTCGTATCACCAAGTAGTGCTGTAGCACACGTGCCGGATGGCGGCATAAATGCCTTATCCGGCCTACAACTCACCGTAGGCCTGATAAGCGCAGCGCCATCAGGCACTTTTGCCGACAGATGTTCAATGTTGTAGAGGAAGATCCCCATGGATGTCATTAAAAAGAAACACTGGTGGCAAAGCGACACGCTGAAATGGTCAGTGATGGGTCTGCTTGGGCTGCTGGTCGGTTACCTTGTTGTTTTGATGTACGCTCAGGGGGAGTACCTGTTTGCCATCATGACGCTGATTTTAAGCTCTGCTGGCCTGTATATTTTCGCTAACCGTAAAGCCTATGCCTGGCGCTATGTTTACCCGGGCGTTGCCGGTATGGGGCTGTTTGTCCTGTTTCCGTTGATTTGTACGATCGCCATTGCCTTTACCAACTACAGCAGTACCAACCAGCTGACCTTTGAACGCGCTCAGGAAGTCCTGATGGATCGTTCGTATCAGGCTGGGAAAACCTACAACTTTGGCCTGTATCCGGCGGGTGATGAGTGGCAACTGGCCCTCACCGACGGTGAAACCGGCAAGAATTACCTTTCTGACGCTTTTAAATTTGGCGGCGAGCAGAAACTGCAACTGAAAGAAGCCGAGGCGCTGCCGGCAGGCGAACGTGCAACACTGCGTATCATCACGCAGAATCGCCAGGCGCTTACCCAATTGACCGCCATCCTGCCGGATGAAAGCAAAGTTACCATGAGTTCGCTGCGCCAGTTTTCCGGCACGCAGCCACTTTATACGCTCGCTGAAGACGGCACGCTCACCAACAGCCAGAGCGGCGTAAAATACCGCGCCAACAACGATATTGGTTATTATCAGGCGATTAACGCTGACGGTAGCTGGGGTAGCGAAAAACTCAGCCCGGGCTACACCGTTGCCATCGGCTGGGATAACTTCACCCGCGTGTTTACCGACGAAGGCATCCAGAAACCGTTCTTCGCCATCTTCGTCTGGACGGTGGTCTTCTCGGTACTGACCGTTATTTTGACCGTTGCCGTGGGCATGGTGCTGGCCTGTCTCGTACAGTGGGAGTCTCTCAAAGGCAAAGCGATTTACCGCGTCCTGCTGATTCTTCCGTATGCCGTACCGTCGTTTATCTCGATTCTGATTTTCAAGGGCTTATTCAACCAGAGCTTTGGTGAAATCAACATGATGCTGAGCGCGCTGTTTGGCATCAAACCGGCCTGGTTCAGCGATCCAACCACCGCGCGTTCGATGATTATTATCGTCAACACCTGGCTCGGTTATCCATACATGATGATCCTGTGCATGGGTCTGCTGAAAGCGATTCCTGACGACCTGTATGAAGCCTCAGCGATGGATGGCGCAGGTCCGTTCCAGAACTTCTTTAAGATAACGCTACCGCTGTTGATTAAGCCGCTGACGCCGCTGATGATCGCCAGCTTCGCCTTTAACTTTAACAACTTCGTGCTGATTCAGCTGTTGACCAACGGTGGTCCGGACCGTCTTGGTACCACCACACCAGCCGGTTATACCGACCTGCTCGTGAGCTACACCTACCGTATCGCCTTTGAAGGCGGCGGTGGTCAGGACTTCGGTCTGGCGGCGGCGATTGCTACGCTGATCTTCCTGCTGGTTGGTGCGCTGGCGATTGTGAACCTGAAAGCCACACGTATGAAGTTTGATTAATTGGAATAACCAGGCGTCATTGGCGCGGGCAGTTTGAGCTCGGCCAGCGCGGAAGAACCGGAGCGTACACGTAGTACGTGAGGATTCTGAGCACTGCCCGAGTTCAAAATGGCAAGCAAAATAGCCTGGAGCGGTATCAAGGGGAGTAAAAATATTATGGCTATGGTTCAACCCAAATCTCAGAAGTTACGTTTATTCGCAACGCACTTAGGGCTGCTGATTTTTATCGCGGCGATCATGTTCCCGCTGCTGATGGTTATCGCTATCTCGCTGCGCGAAGGTAACTTTGCCACCGGCAGCCTGATTCCGGAAAACATCTCCTGGGAACACTGGAAACTGGCGCTGGGCTTTAGCGTTGAACACGCGGATGGCCGTGTGACGCCACCGCCGTTCCCGGTACTGTTATGGCTGTGGAACTCGGTGAAAGTGGCCAGCATTACCGCGATCGGTATCGTGACGCTTTCCACTACCTGTGCTTACGCCTTTGCTCGTATGCGTTTCCCGGGCAAAGCAACCCTGCTGAAAGGGATGCTGATTTTCCAGATGTTCCCGGCGGTGCTGTCTCTGGTCGCGTTGTATGCTTTGTTTGATCGCCTGGGCCAGTACATTCCGTTTATCGGCCTGAACACGCACGGCGGCGTGATCTTCGCCTACCTCGGCGGTATTGCGCTGCATGTATGGACGATAAAGGGCTATTTCGAAACTATCGACGGTTCACTGGAAGAAGCGGCCGCGCTGGATGGCGCTACGCCGTGGCAGGCATTCCGCCTGGTGCTGCTGCCGCTTTCCGTTCCGATTCTGGCGGTCGTGTTTATTCTGTCTTTCATTGCCGCTATTACCGAAGTACCGGTCGCGTCACTGCTGCTGCGTGATGTGAACAGCTATACCCTTGCGGTAGGTATGCAGCAGTACCTCAACCCACAGAACTATTTGTGGGGCGACTTTGCCGCCGCGGCTGTACTTTCAGCCATTCCGATCACTCTGGTGTTCTTGCTGGCGCAGCGCTGGCTAGTCAACGGTCTGACCGCGGGTGGTGTGAAAGGTTAAGTTTTACCGAAGTACCTGCCCGGCAACGGGCAATGCCACTGCAACCCTCAACTTATGTTATCCCAACCTGTGACTGTTATTCGGCGCTCTACGGAGCGCCCTTTTTTTATGTTATTTTGCATCACTGTTACGATTATTTCCTTTCGTGCTCTCCATCACTGCAATTCTATTTCCTGTCTGAATATAGATAAATCAAACAGAATTAAGATCACAGAAAAGACAAAACGTAATTGCAATGTAAAAAATGATAATTGTCTTCCCTGCCTGTTAAATTCAACATCACGGCACTGATCAAAAGAGCTGTATCCTCTAAGGCAGGTCTGAATGAACACCCAATATAATTCCAGTTATATTTTTTCGATTACATTAGTGGCAACGTTAGGAGGGCTATTATTCGGCTACGACACTGCGGTCATATCCGGAACGGTAGAATCCCTGAATACCGTGTTTGTCGCCCCACAACATTTAAGTGAATCCGCCGCCAACTCGCTGTTGGGCTTTTGCGTCGCCAGTGCGTTGATAGGCTGCATCATCGGCGGTGCCCTGGGCGGCTATTGTAGTAACCGGTTTGGCCGCCGGGACTCGCTGAAAATCGCGGCGCTGCTGTTCTTTATTTCCGGTATTGGTTCCGCATGGCCAGAATTAGGTTTTACGACTATTAACCCGGATAACGCCGTACCCGTTTATTTAGCCGGATACGTTCCCGAATTTGTTATTTATCGTATCATTGGGGGTATTGGTGTCGGTTTAGCTTCAATGCTCTCACCAATGTATATTGCTGAACTGGCACCCGCACACATTCGTGGGAAACTGGTGTCATTTAACCAGTTCGCCATTATTTTTGGTCAACTGTTAGTGTATTGCGTTAACTATTTTATCGCACGTTCAGGCGACGCCAACTGGCTGAATACCGATGGCTGGCGCTATATGTTTGCGTCCGAAAGTATTCCCGCCCTGCTGTTTTTACTGCTGCTGTACACCGTACCAGAAAGCCCGCGCTGGCTGATGGCACGTGGCAGACACGAGCAGGCGGAAGGTATTCTGCGCAAAATTATGGGCAGCGCCCTCGCCACCCAGGCCATGCAGGAGATCAATCAGTCTCTGGAACATGGTCGTAAAACAGGCGGCCGCCTGCTGATGTTTGGCGCAGGCGTTATCGTCATCGGCGTAATGCTGTCTATCTTCCAGCAATTCGTCGGTATTAACGTCGTGCTCTACTACGCCCCGGAGGTGTTTAAAACGCTGGGAGCCAGCACCGATGTGGCGCTGTTACAGACCATCATTGTTGGCGTGATCAACCTGAGCTTCACCGTGCTGGCGATCATGACGGTGGATAAATTTGGTCGCAAACCGCTGCAGATTATTGGCGCTCTGGGCATGGCCATCGGTATGTTCAGCCTCGGTACCGCGTTTTATACCCAGGCTTCCGGGCTGGTTGCACT
Organism: Citrobacter sp. Cpo030; assembly: GCF_030333005.1. Lineage (NCBI taxonomy): Bacteria > Pseudomonadati > Pseudomonadota > Gammaproteobacteria > Enterobacterales > Enterobacteriaceae > Citrobacter > Citrobacter sp. Cpo030. The sequence goes on from NZ_JAOWGT010000068.1 coordinate 117,837, forward strand.
GCTGTCGATGCTGTTTTACGTCGCCGCATTCGCCATGTCCTGGGGACCGGTTTGCTGGGTGTTGCTGGCAGAAATCTTCCCCAATGCGATTCGTGGCAAAGCGCTCGCCATTGCCGTTGCCGCTCAATGGCTGGCGAACTACTTCGTCTCCTGGACCTTCCCGATGATGGACAAAAATTCGTGGCTGGTTTCCCATTTCCACAACGGTTTCTCCTACTGGATTTACGGTTGTATGGGTATTCTGGCGGCGCTGTTTATGTGGAAGTTTGTACCGGAAACCAAAGGCAAAACGCTGGAAGAACTTGAAGAACTGTGGGAACCCGCCGCAGAGAAAACCCAGCCTGCCTCTGCGCAGTAATCCTGACCTGCAACACGCCGCGGTCCGATTGCGGCGTGTTGTCTTTTACTCTCGCTTCAGCCGTTTGGAATTACACAGCCACAGGGTGATCACCAGCAGCAGGATCGCCGCGGAATAGATCAGTACATCCATCGGTGCTTTATGATCGACGATGATCAACCGCACAATCGCGGTGATCCCAATATAGACAAAATAGCGCAACGGAAAGTGAAACCCTGACTGAAAGTACTTCACAATCAGCGCGATAAATTCAAAGTAGAGGAAGTAAACCACCAGCCCTTCCACCAGCTCATACTTGCTGGTTTGTTCCGGCGCGAACAGCACATCCGCCAGATGCAGCGTTTCTTTCCCGAGGAATACAACCAGGATCAGGCCCAGAGTCAGCAGCCCCAGATTCAACACGGTCTGTAAGATGGTAGAGATAAACTCCACGCGCGGACGAGATAGCGACGTCATAACAGCACCTCTTACTCAGTGGCGAGGTTCCTGTATAACGCAAAAATGTGACAGAGATCTACATTTTTTGTTTATTTTTTGTTCCCCAGAAGGTCCTTGCCGGATGGCGGCTTTGCCTTATCCGGCCTACGGCCCGGTAAGCTCTGCGCACCAGGCGATCGCGTATTACCGGAAGTTCTCACTCCTGTCGCTGGTCATGTCGTACAAACCAAACTTACGTCCAAGCTGCTGGCCGCCATCACGCGTTAACGGCGTCCAGCCAATCGCCGCACGGCTGCGGGTCGGGCCAGACGAGAACAGATCCAGCGGCACGGATACGTACACCCCTTTGGTAAAATCACCCTCTCCGTACTCATCCGGCGAGGCGTCGGTGATGGTCGCATAGCCGCCGACCACAACGCCGCTGTCAAAGCGCTTCGCCACTTCCAGCGTTCCGCCCTTATCTCCCGCCAGATACTGGCCCACGCTGGCTTTTACCAGTACATCCTGAGCGAATGACGGATTCCAGTACGCCGTCAAATGCCCGGTCTTCACGCTGTAGTCGGTGAATTTCATCATATCCTGCGCGCTACGCCAGTCACGCTGTTTCACGTAGTTGGCATCAACACCCAACGCCCAGTTGCTGTCCAGCGGACGATACAGCACTTCCGCCCCCGCTCCGCCGTACATGGTTTCCAGATAGCCACCGTAAACCTGTCCGTAGAACCCGTTTCCGAGTGACTGGAAGTAGTTGGCCTGCAGGTTATTCACGTAGACATCGTTTTGCACATACTCGCGCACATGGGTACGCACTCGTGGCAAATGCGAATCCTGCGGCGGGTTGGTGTAGTTAAATTTGTCATAGTTATTGGCGAGGTTGGCGAACAAACTTCCGGTGGTCAGCAGGTGATCGGTAACCCACCAATCCGCCGTTCCCATCACGCCCAACTGATACATATAGAAGTTTTCCGGGCCGCCCACTGACTGGTTAAGCACCGGATCAATGTGGAAATCGAAGCGTGACTTATCGATGTACCAGCCCTGCTCGGTCGTTTTCGGCACCACGGGCTCAACGCGTTTTTGCGCCAGCTGGGTTTCATGGCCCAACGGTTCGCCTTCCAGATGACGCTTGAGGCTGGAAACCTCCGTTTCGGTCGTCACCTGCGGTAAGTTAAGACGATTTTCCGTAATACGGATCGTGCGGATCCCGTCGGGAAGATCGTTCATCACGATCCGGTTGGCACGTTCGATCCCTTCGCGCGAATCACGATATTTCACCTGTTCACCGGTCACATACAGCGTATCGCCCTGCACCTGAATTTTAGGATCGGCCAGTCCGGCGTTATATTTCAGCAGCGTTAGCTGATTCGCCACCACCGAGTGTTGCAGGATGGCATCCTGCGGCTGTGGCTGATATTTCGGGCGGGCGTTGTCGTTATAGTTTGGCCGCAGATCGTTGAAGTTAGTCCGCAGCGTGACCCCAAACATAAAAGTGTTCCCACGCTCATAGCTGAGGTTAACGTCGGCCCAATCGGTGACGCGATAAATAGCGCCGACGTTAAACTTGCTCTTCTGATCCAGCTTGCCCGCAAAATCCTGCTGGTAATTGTTACCCTCATACTCCAGTTTCAGGCGCAGCGGCTGCCAGGGTGTCTGATACTCGACGCCGCCAAACAGTGACGCCGGACCGTGGAACATCTGGCTGCCGTCAATAGAACCGGCCTGCTTGTAGCTGTTATCGCGATAGCAGAATTTATCGCTGTATGAGCAAAACGGATTGCTGACGTTGCCGCTGGTCCCGAGATATCCCCAGCCCAGACCAAGCGAGAAATCAAACGGCCCCCAGGCTTTATTCGCCACAATATACTCCGCATCGAACAGGCCGGTTCCGCCAATATCCCGCGCGCCAACCGCCACCTGCGGCATCCAGTAGCTCTCTTCCCACAGCCGCAGTTTGAGATCAAAAGCTTTATCCTTGTAAGTCTGATCGCCAGAAAATGACTCCACGCTACTGTATTTTTTGGTACGCACATCGGTATAGCGCAGCGTGGTTTCCAGCCACGGGAAGAGCTGCACCGACGCAGAGTAGTAGCGGTACTGATCGTTATCGCGGTAATTGAGGCTCATTTCGCCCTCGCGCGCCATGCGTGCGGTTGGGGTTTGCAGCAGCCCCACGCCGCCAAAATCGGACTGCGAAGGTCCAATGGGCGCGGGCCAGGTTTCACCATGGCAGGCAACGCTTACGCCCAGCGCCAATACGCTGAGCAGGTAAGTTTTTCTCATTATTCGGGTATCCGCTGGGTCAGGGTGCGAAGAATGTCGGCATTAATTTCATCCGGGGTGCTGCTCCAGACAGCATCAGAGAGTCCGACATAAATGATGCTGCCGGGCATCGGCTCAACGTGACGTTTGTTCCAGTAAGCGACCGGTACTTTTTGCGTGCGCCCGTCGGGATAGATAACCCAGGCGAAGCTACGATCCGCGACGCTGAGCCGACTTTGCCCATCGAGATAACTGGCAACATCACGCCCGGGCATAAACGGTTGTTTACCCGGATGGCTTAGCAGGCCAAACAGCGTGATATGCGTTGGCTGCGCTCCGACCCACAGCGTGTAATTGCCCTGCAACGGCGGGTTGCCTCGCTCGCTGACGCGCACAACATCCGGGTCAAGATTAATCATCTGCCTGCCGGTCACCTTCAACGCCTGAATTTGCTGGCGTAATGCGTTGATAGCGGCAGCATCGTCACCGCTTTCTTCAGCGACCAGCGTCGCCAGGCGAGCCAGTAATGCCTGCTGCTGACGTCCCGCCTCCGTCGTTGCCCGCTCTTCGCTAATAACCGCGCCTGGCCACCAGCTATTGCTCAACCGCGGCTGTCCGACCAGGTCGAGCAGATGTTCGGCCCCGGTCAGCGTTTTTGGCTCTTCGCTGGCGGAGGTAAAGACCTTAACGCTGCCCGCAGCAAAAACAGACGCCGCGCTCAGGCTCAACAGCAGCGCCATAACGGCTCGTTTGATCATGATTTTGCCGCCTTAACCAGCGTGGTTTTCACCGGGAAGTAATGCGCGCCAAGATACTGTACCGACTGGCGAATCTGCCCTTCACTGTCGATCCAGTAGCGGTTATGCCAGCGCGTTTGATCGGTGGTTACCTCTTCATCGAGGATCCGTACCGGCGTGTCATCGTTGCCGACCTTGATGGTGTCTGCGCCATCCCATGTGAAAACCGAGCGTGCGGTGGCATAGCGTACCTGCTGATGCTCGCTCCAGCCCATCGTGCGGGTCCATGTTGCGCCATCAACTATCTGATTGGGTTTGATGAGTGGGTCTGCCGCCAGATTATTCACCTCGATTAGGTTATCCCCGCCGAGATGCGTTTTCACAATGCGCCCATGCTGCGTGACGAGAATAGCCCGATCCTGAGTCACCCATTTCTGCTGTCCGTTTTCCGCAAACGCGAGTACCACAAACAGCTGGGGGCCGCCGTTTAGCTGCATATACTGGCTGGCGTAGGGCATATTTTGGATTTCATCGTCCGTCATCTGTACGCCGGGAGTACCAAACACGCTATCCCACAGCGAATGTCCCAACCTTTCGGTGGTGGCTGAGCACGCCTGCAGTAACAGGCAAACCATTATGAGCGCTGGTCGCTTCACGACGTTTCTCCGCATTATTGCCGGGTGGCGCAACGCTTACCCGGCCTACAAATCCCACAGACTTTTGGCAATTCAAAATAACCACACCGAAGTGTGGTTAGAATTAAACGTACCTTTATTACTGGGTACTGGTGGTTGTAGTGGTTGTAGTTCCGGTATTAGAACCATCGCCACCACCGGTCGCCGCCAGGGCGACCCCCACTGCAGAACTTACGGTGCTCACGCTGGTTGCGGAGGAACTTCCTGCCGAAACCGACGCGGCAGCCGACCCTGCCGCCTCACCCACCTGAACGGGGGCAGCATAGACAGAAGTCGCCGCAAGCGCAGATATAGCCCACAGGCCATACAGAACTTTTTTCATTAAAAATTCCCTTCATTGTATGAATGGAGATTTACCCAAAAGAATTTCGGGCGAGATCGAGTATACACAAACCAAAGTGTGCAAATTACGCCATGCGGGAATTTAGGATAATTAGATAACGAAAGGAAAAATGATTGGAAAATACAATAAAGACAGCTAAATCAATAAATTAAAATATAAAAATTAAAATGCAACATCCGGTAAATCCGAAAAATAAGAAATTGAATAACATTAATAAAATTATTTTAGGATTAAGCTCAATTAAGGTATGAAGTTAAAACGTAGATATCCTGGAGCATTCTTACAAAAAAGCCGATATTAATATCGGCTTTTTATTTCATTAATGCCGGATGCGGCTAAACGCCTTATCCGGCCTACAAGTGTGTGCTATCAGGCACGCCAGGACTTATAACGGTTAATCAAACCGTTGGTAGAACTGTCGTGGCTGCTCACTTCGGAACCATCTTTCAGCTCTGGCAGAATGCGGTTTGCCAGCTGTTTGCCCAGCTCAACGCCCCACTGGTCAAAGGTGAAGATATTCAGGATAGCGCCCTGAGTGAAGATTTTGTGTTCGTACAGTGCAATCAGCGCACCCAGGCTGAACGGGGTGATTTCGCGCAGCAGGATGGAGTTCGTTGGGCGGTTACCTTCGAACACTTTGAACGGCACAACGTGGTCCAACGTTGCCGGATCTTTACCCTGGTCGCGGTATTCCTGCTCAACCACTTCACGAGATTTACCGAATGCCAGCGCTTCGGTTTGCGCGAAGAAGTTAGACAGCAGTTTCGGATGGTGATCCGACAGCGGGTTGTGGGTGATGGCCGGCGCGATGAAATCGCATGGAACCATTTTGGTGCCCTGGTGGATCAGCTGGTAGAACGCATGCTGGCCGTTAGTACCCGGCTCACCCCAGATGATTGGGCCAGTCTGGTAATCCACCGCATTGCCGTTACGGTCAACGTATTTACCGTTGGATTCCATGTTGCCCTGCTGGAAGTAAGCCGCGAAACGGTGCATATACTGGTCATACGGCAGAATCGCTTCGGTTTCGGCACCGAAGAAGTTGTTGTACCAGATACCGATCAGCGCCAGCAGCACCGGCAGGTTTTTCTCAGCCGGAGTGGTGGAGAAGTGTTTGTCCATCGCATGCGCGCCGGAGAGCAGCTCAACAAAGTTGTCGAAGCCTACGGACAGGATGATGGACAGACCGATTGCAGACCACAGGGAGTAACGACCGCCTACCCAGTCCCAAAACTCGAACATATTGGCAGTATCAATACCGAACTCGCCAACCGCTTTACCGTTAGTGGAAAGCGCAGCGAAGTGTTTGGCAACGTGCTTGTTGTCGCCTGCGGTCGCCAGGAACCAGTCGCGCGCGCTGTGGGCGTTGGTCATGGTTTCCTGGGTGGTGAAGGTTTTGGAAGCGACCAGGAACAGCGTGGTTTCCGGGTTCACTTTCTTCAGCACTTCGGCAATGTGCGTACCATCGACGTTAGACACAAAGTGCATGTTCAGGTGATTTTTGTACGGACGCAGCGCTTCGGTCACCATGAACGGGCCGAGGTCAGAACCGCCGATACCGATGTTTACTACATCAGTGATGGCTTTACCGGTATAGCCTTTCCAGCTTCCGGAGATGATCGCTTCAGAGAAGGATTTCATCTTCTCCAGCACAGCATTCACTTCCGGCATGACATCTTTGCCGTCAACGATGATAGGCGTATTGCTACGGTTGCGCAGCGCCACGTGCAGCACGGCACGGTCTTCAGTGCGGTTGATTTTCTCACCGGAGAACATGGACTTGATGGCGCCCGCCAAATCGGTTTCTTTCGCCAGATCCTGCAGTTTAGCCAGCGTCTCTTCAGTGATGCGGTTTTTGGAGAAATCCACCAGCATCAAATCGTCAAACGTCGCGGAAAACTTAGTGAAACGATCGCTATCTTTCGCGAAAAGATCCGCGATAGTAACGTCTTTCATTTCTTCAAAGTGTTTTTGTAGTGCCTGCCAGGCTGAGGTCTGCGTTGGATTGATGTTTTTCATTAGCAATACTCTTCTGATTTTGAGAATTGTGACTGAGATCGATTGTAACGCCAGTCACAGAAAAGTGTGATTGTTTTAATGCCATTGCCAGGGCATCCGCCAAACGTGGCTAAAAAGTATAGCTGTTATCAGCGTTGTTATTAGTACCGTTACTCAACGCAGTTGCAGCATGAAAAATCCGCATAATCCCAGCGTTGACAGTGCAAGCTACACATTTTATTTATAAATACGGTATTTGCATTTGCGCCTGCACCGGTTTCTGTTCTGCCTTATGTGCCATGGTCGCTCTATTCATTCCCTGACACGAGGTAGTTATGACTGATGTAGTTGTCTCCAAGTTTGGCGGTACCAGCGTGGCGGATTTTGATGCCATGAATCGCAGCGCTGATGTAGTGCTTTCTGATGCTAACGTCCGTGTAGTGGTACTTTCCGCTTCTGCGGGGATCACCAACCTGCTGGTCGCACTGGCTGAAGGGCTGGAGCCAACCGCGCGCTTCGAAAAACTCGATGCCATTCGTCAAATTCAGTTCAATATTCTGGAGCGCCTGCGTTATCCAAACGTGATCCGTGAAGAGATCGAACGTCTGCTGGAAAACATCACCACGCTGGCAGAAGCGGCGTCACTGGCGACCTCAACCGCGCTGACCGACGAACTGGTCAGCCACGGTGAACTGATGTCTACCCTGCTGTTCGTCGAGATCCTGCGTGAGCGCAACGTGCAGGCGCAGTGGTTTGACGTACGTAAAGTGATGCGCACCAACGATCGTTTTGGCCGCGCAGAGCCTGACGTCGCGGCGCTAGCCGAACTGGCAACGCTCCAGTTGGCCCCACGTCTGAGCGAAGGTCTGGTGATTACTCAGGGCTTTATCGGCAGTGAAGGCAAAGGCCGCACCACCACGTTGGGGCGCGGCGGGAGCGATTATACGGCTGCCCTGCTGGCCGAAGCGCTGCACGCCACGCGCGTCGATATCTGGACCGATGTTCCTGGCATTTACACGACCGATCCGCGCGTTGTTCCGGCGGCGCAGCGTATTGATGAAATCGCCTTTGAAGAGGCCGCAGAAATGGCGACCTTTGGCGCGAAAGTGCTGCACCCGGCAACGTTGTTGCCAGCCGTGCGTAGCGATATCCCGGTGTTTGTTGGCTCCAGTAAGGATCCAAAAGCAGGCGGTACGCTGGTATGCAATAAAACCGCGAATCCACCGCTGTTCCGGGCGCTGGCACTGCGCCGTAAGCAAACGCTGCTAACGCTGCATAGCCTGAATATGCTGCACTCTCGCGGCTTTTTAGCGGAAGTGTTCGGCATCCTGGCACGCCACAATATCTCGGTAGATTTGATTACCACATCCGAAGTCAGCGTGGCGCTGACGCTGGATACTACAGGCTCCACCTCCACCGGCGATACACTGTTAACACAGTCTCTGCTGATGGAACTGTCTGCCCTGTGTCGGGTTGAAGTGGAAGAAGGCCTGGCGCTGGTGGCACTGATTGGCAACGACCTGTCTAAAGCCTGTGGCGTGGGTAAAGAGGTGTTCGGCGTACTGGAACCGTTCAACATCCGCATGATTTGCTACGGCGCATCCAGCCATAACCTGTGCTTCCTGGTGCCCGGTACTGAAGCCGAACAGGTGGTACAGAAGCTGCACCATAATTTGTTTGAATGAGTAGATACCGACGCCCGATGGCTCTTGTACCATCGGGCGTTTTCACCGCATCACCGTTTCATATAACAATCTGTCCAGCTCCCTGACATCGCCTTCCCGGCAATCCGGTAACGTCGGCGGAATCTCTCCTCTTTCCAGTTCGGCGCGGATAAACGCATGCAACAGTGGACAACGAGGGCCGTATTCCGCTTCACCTGCACACTGCTTGCGTTCCAGCAGTTCATCAATTTCCTGACGCAAAGGCGCATCCAGTTCACTTCCCGCCAGCAGGTCGGCAAAACGCATCGGTGGCACGCCTTTCCCCGCTTCCACCCAACGCACCGCCAGCAGCGGCCGAATGACGTAAAAGTACTTTTTCAATCGCACGTCGTCACCTTGCAGATAGCCACGGAAGTTTTTCCGCGCCATCGAGTAGTAGTGCCAGCGGGCACGTAGCGGTGAAAACCATTTGGGCACCAACGCTTTCAGCGCCGACACGGTCACTTCATCCTGCTGATAGACCACTGGCGAATCCAGCCACTCGATAAGCGTAGGGTTTGCGCCTTTCAGTAACCCCAGCGCCTTGCGCCATTCCCAACCGCAGACGTCCAGCTCATCATCTATCGGCAACTCGATAACATCTCGTGGCGCTTCAACCCGCAGATACCACTCAGGCGGATGAACATAGAGAAATCGCACATCGTAGTCGCTGTCCGGCGAGGCAAATCCCCAGCCACGACTGCCGGATTCACAGGCATACAGCACCCTGACGCCATAGCGCTGCTCTACCTCTTTTAGCTGGCGCAATACCTTTTCGCGCATCGCACCGTCCACTGTGTTGTAGCTCATTATTCTTATCCTTTTATGTTCACAAGGCCGTGCAGCACCTGGTCGAGGCCACCGAACACCGAGATTTTATCGATACGTTCAGCGACTCTTTCAAGGGTTTCCAGCTCTTTTAAGCGCAGCGCCACCGGGTTGTTTTCCATCACTTTCGCGGTATTCAACAGCGATCGCGTCGCGGCAGTCTCTTCACGACGGCGGATCACGTTGGCCTGGGCGGATTTCTCAGCTTCAACCAGTTGGGACAGGATGGCCTTCATATCCCCCGGCAGGACAATATCTTTCACGCCGAGCGAAGCGACCTCTATACCAAACGGCGTCATTCGGGCTTTCACCTGTGCGCTCACCACCTCATCGATCACCTGCTTATCTTCCAGCAGCTCGTCCAGCGTGCGCGTTCCCACCGCTTCCCGCAGGGCAAACTGCAATTCGCGGTAAAGGTGATCCAGCGGTTTGGTTAGTTGGCCAAAAGCCAGCAACACATCGCCATAACGCCAGTTTGCGGCCAGATTTAAACGCAGGTTGACCTTATCCTTGGTCAGGATCTCTTGTCCACCGACCTCCAGTACCTGTAAACGAGTATCAACAACTTCGGCTTCAATCAGATGGTTTACCTTCCAGTATGCGGTCAACCCCGGCGGCAACAGCGTCTGGGTTTCGCCATCAATTTTCAGCACACCAACATGCCACGCAGGAACCTGTACCGTTAAGATAGCTTCACGACCTTTCACCGTACCGTTACGTCGTGGCTGTAACACTGCATTCATCACCTCAACCGGTACCGAAACCTGACGAGTATCCATACGCACCAGCTTCAGTGCTTCCTCTGCGCGCCAGTACAGACGGCGCGTTCCCGGTGGCAAAATTTCCTGCAAGACGCCGTTCACATACAGCGCACCCGCTTCGGTATCGGTTAAATCGGCCACCACACAGTACTGCTCCACCCATGTAGGCTGGAAGCGACGTAAATACTCCGCCAGTGCTTCCGGAATTTCGCTGCCATCGGTATTGATCACCAGAACATCCGGTGTGTTAAACCATGGCAAACGGTGTTCACCTGCATCCAGTACCTGATAGTAATCACCCTGTCGGGATAACAGGCCAAGCTGGCCTTTACGAATAGTGATTTTTTTCTTCATTTTTTATTCCTTATTGTGAGTCAGGTGCGGGTGCAGGGGCGAAGCGACAGGGGAATTCCCTTTTGCCTGTCGCACGGCATCATTACCGGCAGCCTGTTCTGGAGCGTGCTAACTGCACATTACTCCGCTTTATACCTTTGATTAACAACCAGTTTTCATTCGGAGGATGAAATTGGGAATCGAACCCACTGTGTGTCAGCGGCTGACGGAACACTCCCGGAAAACAGCCTGTGCCGTTCCTGATGTGCCGGCGGGGTTTAACCCCCTGCGTTTTCAGCGTGATTGACGTAAGAGTTATTGCCAGAAGCGTGCCAGAAATGAAAATCGTCAGAGTTTATTTTTAATTAATTGATTTATATAAATTTAATTGTTTCCGCCAATATTGGCAGTTGTCTCACTCGGTTAATTTTTTTATCTTTTAATCTCTTAATTTATCTTTTTGGATAAACCATGAAAAAGCGGCGGGTTGTAATTGGCGTACTGGGTACGGTGCTGGACAAACGCGGTAAACGCGCCAATCGGTTTAAAAAGTGGCGCCCCACGGTTGGATTGTGCCAACAGCCTGATTTCCCTGTCGACAGACTGGAACTGCTCCACCAGCCACGCGATGAAGGCATGGCGCAAAGGTTGATTGAAGACGTCGCGCTGCTCTCACCTGACACCGAAGTACGCCCGCATGCCGTGACTATTAACGACCCCTGGGATTTTGAAGAGGTCTACGCCGCCTTTCTCGACTTCGCCACACACTACAGCTTTGATACGGAAAACGAAGAATATCTGGTGCACATCACCACCGGGACGCACGTCGCGCAGATCTGCTGGTTTCTGCTAACGGAAGCCCGCTACCTGCCCGCCAGCCTGCTGCAAACCAGCCCGGCACTAGCCGGTTCATCGGATGAGGCCGTTGCCGCCGGCGTTTGCTCGATAATCGATCTCGATTTAAGCCGCTACGCCACGCTCACCAGTCGTTTTCAGCGCGAACAGCAGCAGTCGATCTCTTTTCTGAAGGCCGGGATTGATACGCACAACGCCACCTTCAATAAACTGATCGATCGCATTGAGCGTGTGGCCCTACGTTCGACCGACCCGATCCTGCTCACCGGCCCCACCGGCGCGGGTAAATCCTTTCTGGCGAAACGTATTTTTCAGCTACGCCAGTCGCGGCATCTGGTGGCGGGAAAACTGGTCGCCGTCAACTGCGCAACCCTGCGTGGCGACAACGCGATGTCTACGTTGTTCGGTCACGTGAAAGGGGCGTTTACTGGCGCACTCACGGCGCGCAGCGGACTGCTGCGAGAAGCGGATGGCGGCGTGCTGTTTCTCGATGAGATAGCCGAACTGGGGTTAGACGAGCAGGCTATGCTGCTAAAAGCGATTGAAGAAAAAACCTTTTTCCCGTTTGGATCGGACAAAGAAGTACAGAGCGATTTTCAACTGATTGCCGGAACCCATCGTGATATGCAGCAATGGGTCGCCGAGGGCCGTTTTCGCGAAGATCTCTACGCGCGTATCAATATGTGGAACTTCGCCCTGCCCGGTCTGGCGCAGCGGCGGGAAGATATCGCTCCGAACGTCGAGTATGAGCTACACCGTTTTTCCAGCAGTAAACAGATGCAGATCCGTTTCGACAAAGAGGCACGTGCTTGTTATCTGGCATTTGCCTGCTCCCCACAGGCGCAGTGGCGCGGCAATTTTCGCGAGCTAAGTTCATCCATCGCGCGAATGGCGACGCTTGCCGAACAGGGACGCATCACCTTATCCCTTGTCGAAGAAGAAATTGCGCTGTTAAAAGAGAGTTGGCAGATTAACGATACGCAACCGGAACTGAACATGGACATTGACCTTTTCGATCGCCGCCAGTTAGAAACGGTGCTGGAAGTGTGCCGCCGCAGCGCGTCGCTGTCGGAAGCCGGACGCGAACTGTTTGCCGTCTCACGGCAGAAAAAAGCCAATCCTAACGATGCAGACCGCTTGCGAAAATATCTCGCCCGCTTCGGGCTGAGCTGGGAAAGCGTTCGCAGCGATCAGATACAATAAACAATATCTAACATTACCCAATCTGAACTGTTACTGGTTTTCCTAACTTCACCAGCATCATGACCAGCGCATCAAGGGTAAATTTGTTGGTTTTCTGATTAACAACATCTGAAACACGGGGCCGGGAAATATTCAGTTTCACAGCAGCTTCCGCTTGTTTCAGATGGTTTTCATCAATCCATCCGGAAATTTCTTGCATCAACTGCTGCTTCAGGCGAATGAGTTGTTCGACCTCGCATTCAGCATCATGCTTTAAGCTCTTCGCTTCCGCTTCTGCAAACCCCAGTTCGGCAAAAATATTGACATCCGGAGAGGTTACATGGCGAACCTTATTATCAACGGTATTGTTCATTTCTGATTCCTGTCTTCTTGCAAAGCGGTTCGATATCTAACTTTAGCAATGTGTTTATCGTGCTCAGAAGTACGTTTCGTCTTTTTATTGAAGCAATGCAGTACATAGACCGCGTTAGCATAGCGAGCAATGTAGATGATTCGGTATGCACCAGATTCATACCTGAGCCTTACCTCCTCAACACCTCGACCTATCTCTGGCATCGGCTTCCAGTCAGCAGCTTCTAATCCAGCCTGTAAACGATGTAGCTGAAAGCCAGCGGTTTTACGTATATCTTCAGGAAAGCTTCGTAAATCATCAAATGAACTGCCAATCCAGACAATGGGCTTTAAGGCCCGCTTTATTGAAAGCATAACACATAATTGTATAAAATTTTATACAACAATAAAATGTGTAACCCACACGTTTTCCTGTCATTACGCTAAATCAGAATAGAAATTCCGTCACTTCAACAAGCTATATTTTGCGAGGCTCTTTCAGGATTAGTTTTATTCTGCACGAATTACCGTACACTGAGGATATCGGCTAACAGAGGGCACCCTTATGGCACTCCCCCGCATTACCCAAAAAGAGATGACCGAGCGCGAACAGCGTGAACTGAAAACGCTGCTCGACCGCGCGCGCATTGCGCATGGTCGTCTGCTGACCAACGCAGAGACCAACAGCATCAAGAAAGAGTACATCGATAAACTGATGGCCTTGCGCGAAGCAGAAGCTAAAAAAGCCCGCCAGTTGAAGAAAAAGCAGGCCTATAAACCGGATGCGGAAGCATCGTTTTCCTGGTCAGCAAATACGCCGACGCGCGGCAGACGTTAGCGTCCCTTCTTCTTACGCCCCGGAGAGGTAAAACGCTTACCGTTTGCCGCCGGGCGCGATTTTTCTTTCTCCGCTGATTTTTCGATTTTCACCACCGGACGCTTAATGCCTGCGGTTTTTGGCTTCGCTTTCGCCTTCGGTTTGGCTTCTGAGGACGAGTTCTCAATCAGCTTGAACAGATCGATCAGTTCGTCATCTGTCAGGTCGCGCCATTCACCAAGCGGCAGACCAGACAAACCAACGTTCATGATTCGCGTACGCTCAAGCTTGGTAACTTCATAGCCAAAGTGTTCGCACATACGACGGATCTGACGGTTAAGTCCCTGAATCAGCGTAATGCGAAACACAAACGGCGCTTCTTTCTTCACCTTACATTTTTTGGTGACGGTACCGAGAATGGGCACACCGGCCCCCATCCCACGGATAAAGTCATCAGTGACCGGCTTATCGACCGTCACCAGATACTCTTTTTCGTGATCGTTACCGGCACGCAGGATTTTATTCACCAGGTCGCCGTGGTTGGTCAGAAAGATAAGTCCCTGGGAATCTTTGTCCAGACGGCCAATTGGAAACACGCGCTTGCTGTGATTCACGAAATCAACAATGTTGTCGCGTTCGCTGTCTTCCGTGGTGCTGACAATCCCTACCGGCTTGTTCAGCGCGATAAAAACCAGATCTTCCGCTTCACGCGGCTCAATCAACCGACCATTTACTTTTACGACGTCGCCAGGCATCACCTGATCGCCGATGGTGGCGCGTTTACCATTCAGGAAGACATTCCCTTGTTCGATAAAGCGATCCGCCTCGCGACGCGAGCAGATTCCGCTTTCACTGATGTATTTATTTAATCGGATAGATGAGTCGGGCAGCATAATTTCTCCTGTATACACTTCATCCTGCAAGCTGTCTCTGCGTTGGCTACCCTCACTCACCCAGGTCACATAGCAATCTATGCTCCCGGAGGTTCGCTCCCTTGCCGCCTTGATACAACTTGAATGACTTTGTGTATTAAAAGCGAAATATACCCTACCTTGCGGACGATAAAAAATAATCGTGTTCGACTGTCCACACGCTATTTGTGATCCGTCACACCTTTTGACACAAAAGTGTCAGCGATCCATCCCTGCAATTTTGTTGAGTGAAAACAAGCAGAATCAATACATTAGAGAGGTTTGCACATCTGTGCCGACAACGCGCCATCACCACATCAAATGTGCAACACAATCGGCCATTTCAGGGCACTGAAATAAGTGAAAATAGCTTTGAGATGGAGAACAGATGGGGTTATATCAGATCAAGAAGGCAATTTCGTGATTTGCACAAATGTGCAGGAGTCCAAAAATGGCGACGGAAAACAGCGATGATATCCGCCTGATCGTAAAAATAGCGCAGCTGTATTACGAACAGGATATGACACAAGCGCAAATAGCTCGCGAGCTGGGTATTTATCGCACCACGATCAGCCGGTTACTAAAACGTGGACGCGAGCAGGGTATCGTCACCATCGCCATTAATTACGACTACAACGAAAATCTGTGGCTGGAACAGCAGCTAAAACAGAAATTTGGCCTGAAAGAGGCGGTCGTAGTCTCCTGCGATAGCGAGCAGGAAGATGAACAACTTAATATGATGGGCGCACATGGCGCACAGTTGCTGGAACGCTTACTGGAACCTGGGGACATTATCGGGTTCTCATGGGGCCGCGCGGTACGGGGACTGGTGGAAGGATTATCTCCTGCCAGCCAGTCGCGCCAGCTGATCTGTGTGCCGATTATCGGCGGACCATCCGGCAAGCTTGAAAGCCGCTACCACGTCAATACGCTGACCTACGGCGCTGCGGCAAAGCTCAAAGGGGAATCACACCTGGCAGATTTCCCGGCACTGCTGGAAAACCCGCTGATCCGTAACGGGATCATGCAGTCACGACATTTTAAATCGATTTCTGCGTACTGGGATAATCTGGACATCGCGCTGGTCGGGATTGGATCTCCGGCGATACGTGATGGCGCTAACTGGCACGCTTTTTACGGCAGTGAAGAGAGTGATGACCTGCATGCCCGCCAGGTCGCCGGAGACATTTGCTCGCGCTTTTACGATATCAACGGTGTAACCGTAGAGACCAATATGAGTGAAAAGACGCTCTCCATCGAAACCAATAAATTAAAACAGGCGCGTTACTCCATTGGCATTGCAATGGGTGAAGAAAAATACAGTGGGATATTAGGCGCATTACGTGGGAATTATATTAACTGTTTAGTCACCAACAGCAATACCGCTGAGTTATTGTTGAAGTAAATAAATTCTAATTGGTCCTACCATAATTAAATTTATGTGGGATCCCCTTATCTGAAATCGGGAGTTAATTATGCAAACGTGGTTAAACTTGCAGGGCAAAGTCATTATTGTTACCGGTGGTGCATCCGGAATTGGTCTGGCAATTGTCGAGGAGTTATTAGCGCAAGGCGCTAATGTGCAAATGGCAGACATTCATAGCGGAGAAGGTAAATACGATAGAAATGACGGGTATCATTTCTGGCCAACGGATATTTCCAGTGCCAAAGAGGTTAATCATACGGTCGCTGAAATTATCCAACGCTACGGACGTATTGATGGGCTGGTAAATAATGCTGGCGTTAATTTTCCGCGTCTGCTGGTCGATGAAAAAGCACCCGCCGGGCAATACGAACTCAACGAAGCTGCTTTTGAAAAAATGGTTAATATCAACCAGAAAGGTGTGTTCTTAATGTCGCAGGCAGCGGCACGCCAAATGGTAAAACAGCGTAACGGCGTGATTGTGAATGTCTCTTCTGAAAGCGGACTGGAAGGTTCTGAAGGTCAAAGCTGTTACGCCGCGACCAAAGCCGCATTGAATAGCTTTACCCGTTCCTGGTCGAAAGAGTTGGGCAAACACGGCATCCGTGTAGTTGGCATTGCACCTGGCATTCTGGAAAAAACCGGACTGCGGACCCCCGAGTATGAAGAAGCGCTGGCCTGGACCCGCAACATCACCGTCGAACAGCTGCGCGAGGGCTACACCAAGAACGCGATCCCGATTGGTCGTTCAGGACGCTTAAGTGAAGTCGCTGATTTTGTTTGTTATCTTTTATCTGAGCGTGCCAGTTACATCACCGGAGTAACCACTAACATTGCGGGCGGAAAAACGCGCGGCTAAGGAGATTTTATGGTCAATGCAATCTTCTGTGCTCACGGCAAACTGGCCTGCGCCATGCTGGAATCAGTACAGATGGTTTACGGTGATGCCAACGTTGAAGCCGTGGCATTTGTCCCCGGAGAGAACGCCAGCGACATTGTGGAAAAGCTAAAAAAGTTAGTAAGTATTCACACTGGCGATGAATGGCTGATTGCCGTCGATTTGCAGTGTGGCAGTCCCTGGAATGCCGCTGCGACGCTGGCGATGCACAATCCGGCGATACGGGTCATTAGCGGGTTATCACTGCCGTTGGCGCTGGAACTGGTAGACAACCAAAGCAATATGAATGTGGATGAACTGTGCGAACACCTGACGACCATTGCTCAACAAACCTGTGTCGTCTGGCAACATCTGGAAACGACCGAAGAGGATTTCTGATGAACATTACCCTTGCTCGTATTGATGACCGCCTGATCCACGGTCAGGTCACCACCGTCTGGTCGAAGGTGGCAAATGCCCAACGGATTATTATCTGTAATGACGACGTTTATAACGATGAAGTACGTCGCACATTATTACGTCAGGCCGCCCCACCGGGAATAAAAGTGAACGTCGTTAATATCGAAAAGGCGGTCGCGGTTTACCATAATCCGCAATACCAGAACGAAACCGTTTTTTATCTGTTTACCCGCCCACAGGATGCATTAGCAATGGTCAAGCAAGGCGTGAAAATCGCCACGTTAAATATTGGTGGTATGGCCTGGCGACCGGGTAAAAAACAATTAACTAAAGCCGTTTCTTTAGACAGTGACGACATTAATGCGTTTCGAGAATTAGCTAAACTGGGTGTCACGCTGGATTTACGCGTCGTCGCATCCGATCCATCTATTAATATTCTCGAAAAAATAGAAGAACAATCGTTCGCTGAATAAATAAAAATGTCTGTGTTCTTATGCTTTAACAGGCAGGGATGATCACATTCACAAGGTGACATATTATGGAAATAAGTACCCTACAAATTATCGCCATATTCCTATTTTCCTGTATTGCCGGAATGGGCAGCGTGCTGGATGAGTTCCAGACCCACCGTCCGCTAATTGCTTGTACCGTTATCGGCCTGATCCTTGGTGATTTAAAAACCGGGATTATGCTCGGCGGCACGCTGGAGTTAATCGCTCTTGGTTGGATGAACGTCGGCGCAGCGCAGTCTCCCGATTCGGCGCTCGCCAGTATTATCTCCGCCATTCTGGTTATCGTCGGTCAGCAAAGCATTGCTACCGGTATCGCCATCGCCCTGCCAGTCGCGGCGGCAGGTCAGGTACTAACTGTCTTTGCCCGTACCATCACCGTGGTGTTCCAGCACGCGGCGGATAAAGCAGCCGAAGACGCCCGCTTTCGCACCATCGACATGCTGCACGTTTCCGCTCTCGGCGTACAGGCGCTGCGCGTTGCCATTCCTGCATTAATCGTCTCGCTGTTTGTCAGCGCCGATATGGTCAGCAATATGCTCAACGCCATTCCGGAATTCGTCACCCGCGGATTGCAGATTGCCGGTGGCTTTATCGTGGTGGTCGGCTACGCCATGGTGCTGCGCATGATGGGCGTGAAGTACCTGATGCCCTTCTTCTTCCTCGGGTTTATCGCTGGGGGGTATCTCGATTTGAGTCTGCTGGCTTTCGGTGGGGTTGGCGTGATTATCGCGCTGGTCTACATCCAGTTGAACCCACAGTGGCGTAAAGCCGAACCGCAGGCGCAACCCGCCTCTTCTCAAGCTCTCGATCAGCTTGATGACTAATGGAGCCAGCCATGGAACAGAAAAAACTAACCAAATCCGACCTGTTTAGCATGTTTGTTCGCTCCAACCTGCAACAGGCGTCATTCAACTTTGAACGCATTCATGGACTGGGCTTTTGCTACGACATGATCCCTGCCATCAAGCGCCTGTATCCGCTGAAAGAGGACCAGGTTGCAGCACTCAAACGCCACCTGGTGTTTTTCAACACCACGCCTGCCGTGTGCGGCCCGGTGATTGGCGTGACCGCCGCGATGGAAGAAGCTCGCGCCAACGGCGCAGAAATTGACGACGGGGCCATCAACGGCATCAAAGTTGGGCTGATGGGTCCGCTGGCCGGTGTTGGCGACCCGTTGGTCTGGGGAACATTGCGCCCGATTACCGCCGCGCTCGGCGCATCGCTGGCGCTGTCCGGAAACATTCTCGGCCCACTATTGTTCTTCTTTATTTTCAATGCAGTACGTCTTGCCATGAAGTGGTACGGCTTACAGCTTGGCTTTCGTAAAGGGGTCAATATCGTCAGCGATATGGGCGGCAACCTGCTGCAGAAACTGACCGAAGGCGCATCGATTCTTGGCCTGTTTGTCATGGGGGTGCTGGTCACCAAATGGACCAGCATCAACGTGCCGCTGGTGGTATCGCAAACGCCTGGCGCAGACGGCACCACCGTCACCATGACCGTGCAGAACATTCTCGACCAACTCTGCCCTGGCCTGCTGGCGCTGGGTCTGACGCTGCTGATGGTGCGTCTGCTCAACAAGAAAATTAATCCGGTATGGCTGATCTTCGCCCTGTTTGCGCTGGGGATTATCGGTAACGCGCTGGGCTTCCTGTCCTGATTTTTTCGCTCCGGCAATGCCGGGGCAACTTCAACAAATAGTCCTCGAAAGAGGAAGAGGTGGTAACAATGCAAACAACAACAGCTTTACGCCTTTATGGTAAACGCGATCTGCGCCTGGAAACCTTCGATCTTCCTGAAATGCAGGACGATGAAATTCTGGCCTCAGTCGTCACCGACAGCCTGTGCCTTTCCTCCTGGAAAGAGGCTAACCAGGGCGAGAACCACAAAAAGGTGCCGGACGATGTAGCCACCAACCCGATCATCATCGGTCACGAGTTTTGCGGCGATATTATTGCCGTGGGGAAAAAATGGCAGCATAAGTTTCAGCCCGGCCAGCGCTATGTCATTCAGGCTAACCTGCAACTGCCGGATCGCCCGGACTGCCCCGGCTACTCCTTCCCGTGGGTAGGCGGTGAAGCCACGCACGTTATCATTCCTGATGAAGTCATGGAGCAGGACTGCCTGTTGGCCTACGAAGGTGAAACCTATTTTGAAGGCTCGCTGGTTGAGCCGCTGTCCTGCGTGATTGGCGCATTCAACGCCAACTATCACCTACAGGAAGGTACTTATAACCACAAGATGGGCATTCGTCCGCAGGGGCGTACACTGATACTCGGCGG
The DNA here is from genome assembly GCF_030333005.1 of Citrobacter sp. Cpo030. Taxonomy (NCBI): domain Bacteria; kingdom Pseudomonadati; phylum Pseudomonadota; class Gammaproteobacteria; order Enterobacterales; family Enterobacteriaceae; genus Citrobacter; species Citrobacter sp. Cpo030. Next base: position 137,920 of record NZ_JAOWGT010000068.1, read on the forward strand.
CACCGGGCCGATGGGACTACTGGCGATCGACTACGCGCTGCATGGTCCGGTTAACCCAGCGCTGCTGGTGGTGACCGACACCAATAACGACAAGCTGAGCTACGCCCGCAAGCACTATCCATCAGAACCACAAACGTTGATCCATTATCTCCACGCGCAGGATGCGAGTTATGACAGCTTGATGGCGCTGAGCGGCGGGCACGGGTTTGATGACATCTTTGTGTTTGTGCCCAATGAACAACTGGTCACGCTGGCCTCTTCTTTGCTGGCTGCGGATGGTTGCATGAACTTCTTTGCCGGTCCGCAGGATAAGCAGTTTAGCGCGCCGATTAACTTCTACGACGTGCACTATGCCTTCACCCATTATGTTGGGACATCTGGCGGCAATACCGACGACATGCGCGCGGCGGTAAAACTGATCGAAGAGAAGAAAGTTCAGGCGGCAAAAGTGGTGACGCACATTCTGGGATTGAATGCGGCAGGTGAAACAACGCTGGAACTGCCGCAAGTCGGTGGGGGTAAAAAACTGGTTTACACCGGAAAAGCATTGCCGTTAACTGCGCTCACCCAGATTGACGATCCGGCCTTGCGCGATATCCTGGAGCGTCATCAGGGGATCTGGTCGCAGGAAGCCGAACAGTACATATTGTCTCACGCCGAGGAGATTTAACATGATTAACCGCGACACCCAGTTGTGCATGTCGCTTGCCGGTCGCCCCGGCAACTTTGGCACACGCTTTCATAACTATCTGTATGAAAAGTTAGGGTTAAATTTTATCTACAAAGCCTTTACTACGCAGGATATTGAGGCCGCAGTGAAAGGCGTTCGCGCGCTCGGGATTCGCGGCTGTGCGGTCTCTATGCCGTTTAAAGAGAGTTGCATGCCGTTTCTGGATGCCATCGATCCTTCCGCAAAAGTCATTGATTCCGTCAACACCATTGTCAATGACAACGGTACGCTGACAGGATTTAACACCGACTACATTGCGGTAAAAAGCCTGATTACCAGCCACCAGCTTGATAACCACGCACGCGTCATGATCCGCGGCAGCGGTGGAATGGGTAAAGCTGTCATTGCTGCATTTCGCGATGCCGGTTTTCGCGATGTGATCGTCGCCGCCCGTAACCGGGAGAGCGGTCCGGCGCTGGCAAAACAGTACGGTTTCCAGTGGCAACCGCAGCCGGAAGGGATTACCTGCGATATTCTGGTCAACGTGACGCCCGTCGGCATGGCTGGCGGTAAAGAGAGCGATGAACTGGCCTACAGCGAAGCGATAGTCGCTGCCGCCAGCGTGGTGTTTGACGTCGTCGCCCTGCCGCCGGAAACACCGGTAATCAAACTGGCACAGCAATTAGGTAAAAAGACCATCAGCGGTGCAGAGGTGATTGCCTTACAGGCCGTGGAGCAGTTCGCCATGTACACCGGCGTACGCCCGGATGACGCGCTAATCGCCGAAGCGGCAGAATTTGCGCGGGCGGGGTAACGAAGCAGGAACAGAGCGCCAGGGATGGGCGCTCTAATAGCCATTAATCAGAATGTCCTTTGAAAATCACTGAACGAACCGTTTTCTTCCACCCATTGATTTAATTGCCCTCGAAACAGGCGATGCAGCGTACATAGCAAAAGCACTGGGCGTGGTGGCTCGCGCTAAGGGAATAGCGAACATTGCGGCAAAAACGGGATTATCCCGTGAGCAGCTTTATCGCTCTTTTAGTGAGAAAGGTAACCCGACGCTGAAAACCACCCTTGCAGTGATGAAGGTACTCGGCATTGAATTGACACTTAAAAAATAGCCTCAGCTTCTATCTCCCCGTCCAACATCGTGAGCCATATCAGTAAGGTGTTTGGCTGATAGTGGTAGCATTAGCGCGGTTTGTAATTTTCTGATTACATGGAGAAATGATGGAACTGCTTTTATTGAGTAACTCGACGCTGCCGGGCAAAGGCTGGATGGAACATGCGCTGCCGCTGATTGCTGAGCAACTGAATGGTCGCCGTACGGCGGTGTTTATTCCTTTCGCTGGCGTGACGCAAACCTGGGATGAGTACACGGCGAAAACGGCAGCCATCTTTGCGCCAATGGGCGTCAACGTTACGGGTATTCATACCGTTGCCGACCCGATTGCCGCTATTGAAAACGCAGAGCTGGTGATTGTCGGCGGGGGTAATACCTTCCAGTTACTGAAAGAAAGCCGCGAACGCGGACTGCTGGCGCCGATTGTGGATGTCGTCAAACGCGGTGCGCTGTACATTGGCTGGAGCGCGGGTTCTAACCTCGCCTGCCAGACCATCCGCACCACCAACGACATGCCGATTGTTGATCCAAAAGGCTTTGATGCGCTCGGTCTGTTCCCGCTGCAAATTAACCCACACTTCACCAACGCGCTGCCGGAAGGCCATAAAGGCGAAACGCGTGAACAGCGTATCCGCGAGCTGCTGGTTGTGGCACCAGAGCTGACGGTGATTGGCTTGCCGGAAGGTAACTGGATCAAAGTGAGTAACGGTCAGGCGGTGCTTGGCGGCCCGAACACCACGTATATCTTTAAAGCAGGTGAAGAGGCGGCTGCCGTTGAAGCAGGCCACTGCTTTTAGTTGATTTATTGTCTGATGCCGGATGGCGGCTTCGCTTTATCCGGGCTACAACTGTAGGCCTGATAAGCGCAGCGCCATCAGGCAGTTCAGCGCACATTGCCGGATGCGGCTTCGCCTTATCCGGCCTACAAAGTAAACGACAACATTGCCGGATGGCGGCATAAATGCCTTATCCGGCCTACCGCTTCACCTCACTCAAAAATCATCCCGCCCATCGTCTTCATCCGGCTGTTCCAGCACGCTGTAAGCCACGGAGCAAAACAGCGAGTTCAGACGCTGCATATCGCCCAACAGCGCCAGGTGCAACGAGCTGGTCTCGATGCTCTGCACGTTCTGTTGATGCAGACGGTCAACGTGCGCATGCGAATAACGACGATTGAGAATACGGAAGCGGTGCTTGCTGCGGCGCAGACGACGGGCACTGGTCACATCTCCTGAGAAGAACACCGACATCGCCAGCTGCAGATTGCTGAGCAACTGATCGTAGAGCGCATCCAGTTCTTTCAGCCCTTCGACAGAGAATGCCCGGCGGGCGGCCAGCGACTTATCGGCTATCTCGCTGCCCATACGTTCGACAATATCGGAAGCCTGCTCAAGGTTGAGCGACATTTCGATAATCTCCGCCCAACGGCGCGATTCCTCTTCCGCCAGCTCATCCTTTGGCATCCGCGCCAGATAGAGCTTAATTGCCGTGTACAGCACGTTAATGTCGTCCGCCATCCTGCGCAGCTCTTTTTCTTCACGCGGCTCGCCATGCATCACCTTCTTCAGCCCGTCCATCATCTGCTCCATCGCGTCGCCGATACGCAGGGCTTCGCGGGCGGCATTGGCCAGAGCGAGCGTCGGCGTATCCAGCGCGCTGACGTCCAGATGTTTGGGTTTAAGATGTGCATCCAGCTCCGGCTCATCGCGGATGATGCGCTTACAAAAACGCGCCATCGGTTCGGCGAACGGCACCATCGCCACGCAGCGCACCAGGTTGTAGAAGACGTGGAAGTAGATAACCAGTTCAGATTTCGGCAGCGGCAGTTCATCCATCAGATTGGCCAGCGGATGAACAAACGGCAGGATAATCAGGCTCCCCACCAGCTTAAACAGCAGGCTACCGAGCGCCACACGACGTGCTGCGGCGTTAGCGGCGCTGTTATTCAACATCGCCAGCAGGCCGGACCCGAGGTTGGCACCAATCACCAGACACAACGCCACCGGGAACGAGATAATACCTGCCGCGGTCAGCGTGGCCGTCAGCAGCACCGCCGCCAGGCTGGAGTAACTGATAATCGCAAACATGGCGCCAATCAGCGCATCGAGCATAATATCGCCGGTGAGCGAGGCAAAAATAACCTGTACACCATTAGCCTGGGTGATCGGCGTTACCGCCTGCACAATCAGCTCCAGCGCCAGCAAAATCAACCCCAGTCCAATACCAACCCGCCCCAGTTGCCCCACGCGGGACTGCTTACGACCGAGAAAGAAGATCACGCCGATAAAAATCAGCAGTGGCGACAGCCAGGAGAGATCGAAGGTCAGGATACGCGCCATCAGCGCGGTCCCCACGTCGGCGCCGAGCACTATGACCAGCGCAGGGGTGAGCGCCACGAGATCTTGTGCAACAAACGAGGTCACCAGCATGGTGGTGGCGTTGCTACTTTGCACCAGCGCCGTTACGCCGATACCTGCACAAAAGGCGAGCGGCTTCTTTTCAACGCTACGGCTGAGCACGGTACGCAAGCGGGCGCCAAAGACGCGCATCACGCCGGTACGCACAATATGCGTACCCCAAACCAGCATCGCGACGGCAGAAAGCAGGTGTAACAGAGTTAACACGGAATCAGGTTCTCCTTATTTTTATGGTTTTTTGAGGCTCATTTGCCTGATGGCGCTGCGCTTATCAGGCCTACAAATCATCCCTATGTAGGCCGAATAAGGCGTTTACGCCGCCATCCGGCAACGGCCCCCTTTCAGTATAAGGGTTTAAACGTAATAAAGAGACAGGGCACTCATTGAGCGCCCTGTTTGTTGTAAAGAAAGATGACAGTTTTGTGAATCAGTCGGCGTCATAGCCGAGGTTCGGCGCTAACCAGCGCTCCACTTCTGCCACGCTCATGCCTTTACGGAATGCATAATCTTCAACCTGATCGCGCTGGATTTGCGCCACGGCGTAGTACTTGCTGTCCGGATGACTGAAATACCAGCCGGAGACCGACGCGCCTGGCCACATGGCGAAAGATTCGGTGAGTTTCATCCCGGTGTGCGCTTCCACATCCAGCAGCTCCCAGATGGTGGCTTTTTCGGTGTGTTCCGGACACGCCGGATAACCCGGTGCCGGGCGAATCCCCTGGTAGTTTTCGCGGATTAGCTCCTCGTTACTGAGATTCTCATTCGCCGCATAGCCCCAGTAGACTTTACGCACGCGCTCATGCAGATATTCTGCGAACGCTTCCGCCAGACGGTCAGCGATCGCTTTCACCATGATCTTGTTGTAGTCGTCATGCTGGGCTTCGAAGGCATCCGCCAGCGCATCTTCCTCCAGACCACCGGTCACCGCGAAAGCACCGATGTAATCCGCTTTGCCGCTCAGTTTCGGCGCAACAAAGTCAGACAGGCAGTAGTTGGCGAAACCGACTTTTTCCGTCTGCTGGCGTAGGTGATGACTCACGTTGATAACGTGCGTACGCGTCTCGTCACGGTAAATCTCGATGTCGTCACCCACGCGGTTGGCCGGGAATAACCCCACTACGCCGCGCGGATTCAGGGTCTTCTCAGCGCTGAGTTTATCCAGCATGTCGTTGGCGTCTTTGAACAGGCGCTTCGCCTCTTCTCCCACCACCTCATCTTCAAGAATGCGCGGGTATTTCCCGGCCAGCGACCAGGTCATAAAGAACGGCGTCCAGTCGATGTAATTGCGCAGAGTTTCGATGCTAGCTTCCACTTCCTGCACGCCCAGACGGTGCGCCACCGGCGGGGTGTAGTTTTCCCAGTCGAAGGCCAGATCGTTGTCGCGAGCAGCCTGTAACGTTACTGGCGGGGTACGCGGTTTCTTACGCGCATGCTGGATACGCACGGTTTCGTACTCTTTACGCGTACGGGCGACAAAGTCATCGCGCTGGGTGTCAGAGAGCAGCGCAGCCACCACGCCAACGGTACGCGAGGCGTTCTGCACGTACACCGTCGGGCCGCTGTAGTTCTGCTCAATTTTCACCGCCGTGTGCGCTTTTGAGGTGGTCGCACCGCCAATCAGCAGCGGAATAGTGAATCCCTGACGCTCCATCTCTTTCGCCACGTTGACCATTTCATCCAGCGACGGGGTAATCAGCCCGGAAAGGCCTATCAAGTCGGCATTCACTTCACGCGCCGTTCTGAGGATTTTCTCCGCTGGCACCATCACGCCAAGATCGACGATTTCGTAGTTGTTACATTGCAGCACCACGCCAACAATGTTTTTGCCGATATCGTGCACATCGCCCTTCACGGTCGCGATGACCATTTTACCGTTGCTGGAGCCTTTCTCTTTGCTGGCCTCAATGTACGGTTCGAGGTACGCCACCGCCTGCTTCATCACGCGGGCGGATTTCACCACCTGCGGCAGGAACATTTTGCCTTCGCCGAACAGATCGCCAACGACGTTCATGCCGTCCATCAGCGGTCCTTCAATAACTTCGATCGGACGCGCTGCCTGCTGGCGCGCTTCCTCGGTATCCAGCTCAATAAACTCGGTAATGCCTTTCACCAGCGAGTATTCGAGGCGCTTTTTCACGTCCCAGGTCCGCCATTCCGCCATCTGGGCATTCGCCGTGTCGTCAGTTTTGCTGCCGCGATATTTCTCTGCCAGCTCCAGCAGTCGTTCGGTGCCATCGTCACGACGGTTGAGGATCACATCTTCAACCGCATCGCGCAGCTCGGCGGGCAGGTCGTCATAAATTGCCAGCTGTCCGGCGTTGACGATCCCCATGTCCATGCCGTTGCGAATGGCGTAGTAGAGGAATACCGCGTGAATGGCTTCACGTACCGGGTCGTTGCCACGGAACGAGAATGAAACGTTAGAAACGCCGCCGGAGATCAGCGCGTGCGGCAGTTCGCGTTTGATGTCTTCACACGCGCCGATAAAGTCCTGCGCGTAGTTGTTGTGCTCATCAATACCGGTCGCGACAGCAAAGATGTTCGGGTCGAAGATGATATCTTCCGGCGGGAAGCCCACCTCTTCGGTAAGAATTTTGTACGCCCGACGGCAGATTTCGATTTTACGTGCGCGGGTGTCGGCCTGCCCTTGCTCGTCAAAGGCCATCACCACCACCGCGGCACCGTAGCGACGCAGCAGCTTCGCATGATGGATAAAGGTCTCAACCCCCTCTTTCATCGAGATGGAGTTAACGATGCCTTTACCCTGAATGCACTTCAGGCCTTTCTCGATGACGTCCCATTTCGAGGAGTCGATCATAATCGGCACGCGGGCGATATCCGGCTCACCGGCGATCAGGTTGAGGAAACGCACCATTGCCGCTTCGGCATCGAGCATCCCCTCATCCATGTTGATATCGATGATCTGCGCGCCGCTTTCCACCTGCTGACGGGCGACGTCCAGCGCTTCGCTGTATTTCTCTTCTTTGATCAGGCGCTTAAATTTCGCCGAACCGGTGACGTTGGTACGCTCGCCGACGTTCACAAACAGGCTGTCGTCGCCGATGTTCAGCGGCTCAAGGCCGGAAAGGCGGCAGGCAACCGGGATTTCCGGCAAGCGGCGCGGCGGTAAGCCATCCACCGCGAGGCTCATGGCGGCGATATGTTCCGGCGTGGTGCCGCAGCAGCCGCCGACGATATTCAGGAAACCGGCCTCAGCCCACTCGCGAATCTGCGTCGCCATGGTATCGGCGTCGAGATCGTATTCACCAAAGGCGTTCGGCAGACCGGCGTTCGGGTGCGCAGTCACGTAGCATTCGGCAATGCGTGACAGTTCCTGCACGTACTGGCGCAGCTCGTCCGGACCTAACGCGCAGTTCAGACCGAAGGTCAGCGCATCGGCGTGGCGCAGGGAGTTGTAGAATGCTTCGGTAGTCTGGCCGGAAAGCGTACGGCCGGAAGCGTCGGTGATGGTGCCGGAGAGCATAATCGGCAGCTCAACGCCCAGCGCTTCGAATTCAGTTTTAACCGCGAAAATAGCGGCTTTGGCGTTCAGAGTATCGAAGACGGTTTCAATCAGGATCAGGTCACTGCCGCCTTCCACCAGCGCTTTGGTGGATTCACGGTAGGCGGCCACCAGCTGATCAAAGGTAATGTTGCGGTAAGCCGGGTCGTTAACATCAGGCGAGATAGACGCCGTACGGTTCGTTGGGCCGAGCACGCCCGCGACGTAGCGCGGTTTTTCCGGCGTGCGCGCCGTCCATTCGTCAGCCGCCGCACGCGCCAGTTTGGCTGCCGCAAAGTTGATTTCCGCCGACAGGGATTCCATCTGATAATCCGCCATGGCGATGGTCGTGGAGTTAAAGGTGTTGGTTTCGATGATATCCGCGCCCGCCTCAAAGTAGGCGTTATGGATAGCGGCGATGACCTCCGGTTTGCTGAGCACCAACAGGTCGTTGTTGCCTTTCAGATCGCACGGCCAGTCGGCAAAGCGTTCGCCGCGGAAATCCTCTTCGCTCAGACGATATCCCTGGATCATGGTGCCCATACCGCCGTCCAGCACCAGAATACGTTCATTTAACTGCTGACGTAATTGTTCTACTTTGCTGCTCACACTCGCTCCCGACAACGCTCAACCAGACCGAAAAAAACTCAACAGGCCATACTGGCACAAACCTGAGAGGCGGAAAAGAGAACAACGGCCAACATGAGACATGTTCAGCTTCACTCATCCGATCAGTGCAGGAATTCTTGCATTATAATTGAATAAAACGAAAATGATTTCCACGATACAGAAAAGGAGTCTGCCATGGTAGCCACTGTCCCCGCGAAACGCGGTAGAAAACCCGCCGCCGCTACTGCACCTGCAACCGGGCAGGTTCAGTCTCTGACCCGCGGCCTGAAGCTGCTGGAGTGGATTGCGGAATCCAACGGCAGCGTGGCGCTGACCGAGCTGGCGCAGCAGGCTGGCCTGCCAAACTCCACGACTCACCGTTTGCTGACCACCATGCAGCAGCAGGGTTTTGTCCGTCAGGTGGGTGAATTAGGCCACTGGGCCGTAGGTGCGCATGCGTTCATCGTCGGCAGCAGCTTTTTGCAAAGCCGTAATCTGCTGGCGATTGTCCATCCGATCCTGCGCAAGCTGATGGAAGATTCCGGTGAGACGGTAAACCTGGCCGTGCTGGATCAAAGCGATCATCAGGCCATTATTATCGACCAGGTGCAGTGCACCCAACTGATGCGCATGTCCGCGCCTATCGGCGGCAAGCTGCCGATGCACGCCTCCGGTGCGGGTAAGGCGTTTTTATCCCAACTGAGCGAAGAACAAGTGACTGGCCTGCTGCACCGCAAAGGCCTGCATGCTTATACACACGCCACGCTGGTGTCGCCAGTGCATCTGAAAGAGGATTTGGCCCAGACGCGCAAGCGCGGCTATTCCTTTGATGATGAGGAACATGCGCTGGGTCTGCGCTGCGTGGCGTCGTGCATTTATGACGAGCACCGCGAGCCATTTGCTGCGATTTCCATCTCCGGACCCATTTCGCGTATTACCGACGATCGCGTGACCGAGTTTGGCGCCATGGCGATCAAAGCGGCGAAAGAAGTGACGCTGGCGTACGGTGGATTTCGCTAAGATGGGGTTGCCGGGTAGCGGCTACGCCTAACCCGGCCTACTGTCCAGGGTTAGTGCAGATTTGTAGGCCTGATAAGCGAGCGCATCAGGCACGGCGCACATTGCCGGATGGCGGCGCGAGCGCCTTATCCGGCCTACGGTCGGTTTCATAACGTACGCTGAACCGTTGCCGACGCCGGTAGGCGTAAACATCTTCCACGTGACCGTTTTTGATGCGCGTCTGTAGGCCGCGCCAGTAGTCAGCGCTGAACAGGTCAGCGTGCATCTCTTCAAATAGCGGCCCTATACGCGGGTCGGCACATAGCCAGTGACGAAACTCTTCCGGGAAGACATCTCCCGGCGATACGCTGTACCACGGCTCAGCGCTCATCTCATCTTCCGGGTAGCGTGGCGGCGGGATATGGCGGAAATTCACCTCCGTCATGTAGCAGATTTCATCGTAGTCGTAGAACACCACGCGCCCGTGACGGGTCACGCCGAAGTTCTTAAACAGCATATCGCCGGGGAAAATATTGGCGGCGGCCAACTGACGAATGGCGTTGCCATACTCTTCAATGGCATCGCGCAGTTGCTGACCTTCGACCTGCTCCAGCCAGATATTCAGCGGCACCATCCGTCGTTCAATATACAGATGGCGAATGACGATCTGATCGCCGAGATCGGTAATTTTTTCCGGGGCTTCCTGCAATAACAGCGCCATCAGCGCCGGATCGATTTGCCGTTTCTCCAGCACAAAATTCTCGAATTCCTGGGTGTCAGCCATCCGCCCAACACGATCGTGTTCTTTGACCAGTTGATAGCAGGCGCGGACATGGGCGGCAGACATCTCTTTTTGCGGGGCAAATTTGTCTTTGATGATTTTAAACACCCGGTCAAAACCCGGCAGCGTAAACACCAACATCACCATGCCGCGGATCCCAGGCGCTTCAATAAACTGCTCATCGCAATGGGCAAGATAGAGCAGATATTCGCGGTAACTTTCGGTCTTCGCGTGTTTCTGACAGCCAATCGCCATGTACAGTTCGGCTGTGGTTTTACCGGGCAGGATCTCGCGCAGCCACTCCACCAGCGCCGCGGGCAAAGGGGCGTAAACCATAAAATAGGAGCGGGCGAAGCCAAACACAATACTCGCCTCCGCCGTCGTGGTCAGACAGGTATCGACAAACAATTCGCCTTCATCAGTCCGGTGGATTGGCAGTAAAAACGGTAGCGTCCCCGAAGGAGTAATCAACTTACCGACCAGCCAGGCAGCCTTGTTGCGATAAAACAGTTCGTTCGCCACCTGTAAATGGCAACCCGACAACACATCCGCTCCCAGGGTTTCGGTCAGGTGTTCGATGATGTAGTGGATATCACGATGTTTGTTCTGCCACGGCAGACGCAGGGGCAGATCGCTAAGGACGCGTGTCAGCAGCCACTCCCAGCCGGTATCCGGAAAAAAGTCTTTCGCCAGCGGACGTGGGATCGTGCGAAAACGGCGCTCTGGCTGAGAACTAAAAATAAACAGCCGCTCGGGAGTCAGCGAGCGGTGGTCAAATAACCGACAGTAAACGGAGTTAAAGAAACTCTCCGCAATCTCGAAGCGCGGGTAATCCGGCAGTAGCCGGGTGTAATGCTCTTTCACGCGAAGTAAAAAATCCGCGTCGGTACTTTTGCCGTCAGTAATGCAGCGCAACTGCTCCACCACCAGACCCACGTGATGATCGTAAAGGTGAATACGGCTTTTCATCGCCTGTTGAACCGCATGCCAGTCAGCATGTTCAAAACGCTGCTGCGCGCCGGAGGTGACTTCCAGAAAACGCCCGTACTGGGCGTCGAAACCTTGCAAGATAGTCTGAGCAATCAGTAATTCCAGGCCACGCGTCATCAATGTCTCCCATCCGGCACAACGTCATGCCGGATGGCGCGTTCGCTTATCCGGCCTACATCCCTTCGTAGGCCCGGTAAGCGCAGCGCCACCGGGCATTCATCAAAACTGCGATTCTTCGGTCGAGCCGGTCAGCGCGGTCACCGAGGAAGCTCCGCCCTGAATGATGGTGGTGACTTTATCGAAGTAACCTGTGCCCACTTCCTGCTGATGGGAGACGAAGGTGTAACCGTCTTTAGCTGCCGCAAATTCTGGCTGCTGAACCTTCTCAACATAGTGGCGCATGCCTTCACCCTGCGCATAGGAGTGTGCGAGGTCGAACATGTTGAACCACATGCTGTGGATACCCGCCAGGGTAATGAACTGGTATTTGTAACCCATATCCGACAGCTGCTGCTGGAAGCTGGCGATGGTTTTGTCGTCCAGGTTTTTCTGCCAGTTAAACGACGGCGAACAGTTGTAGGCCAGCAGTTTGCCAGGGTATTTAGCATGGATCGCATCGGCAAAACGCTTCGCCAGTTCGAGGTCCGGCGTGGAGGTTTCACACCACACCAGATCCGCATACGGTGCGTAGGCCAGGCCGCGACTGATCGCCTGCTCAATGCCCGCATGCGTGCGGTAGAACCCTTCGCTGGTACGCTCGCCAGTGATGAACTCGCTGTCGTATGGGTCGCAGTCAGACGTAATCAGGTCGGCTGCGTCAGCATCGGTACGTGCAATCACCAGCGTCGGCACACCCATGACGTCGGCTGCCAGACGGGCGGCCACCAGTTTCTGGATAGCTTCCTGAGTCGGAACCAGCACTTTGCCGCCCATGTGACCACATTTTTTCACCGATGCGAGCTGATCTTCGAAGTGAACGGCCGCTGCACCAGCCTCAATCATCGATTTCATCAGTTCAAACGCGTTCAGTACGCCGCCAAACCCTGCTTCCGCATCGGCAACGATCGGCAGGAAGTAATCGACATAGCGAGGATCGTTCGGCTCAATACCGGTTGACCATTGGATCTGATCGGCGCGACGGAATGTGTTGTTGATCCGATCCACCACCGCCGGGACGGAGTTCGCCGGATACAGCGATTGGTCCGGGTACATGCTGGATGCCAGGTTGGCATCTGCCGCCACCTGCCAGCCTGAAAGGTAGACCGCTTCAATACCGGCTTTCGCCTGCTGCAGCGCCTGACCGCCGGTCAGCGCGCCGAGGCTGTTGATATAACCTTTCTTCGATTCGCCGTGCAGCAGACGCCACATTTTCGCCGCGCCAAGCTGCGCCAGCGTGCATTCCGGGTTGACCGAGCCACGTAATTTCACCACTTCCTCCGCGCTATATGGACGGGTGATGCCTTCCCAGCGCGGTTGAGTCCATTCTTTCTGTAATTCTTCGATTTGTTGAGTACGGGTTTTCATGTGCAGATGCTCCATATTGTTATGTGGTGGATTACGCCAGCAGGCGGTAGCCTGGCAGGGTCAAGAAATCGATCAGTTCATCAGAAGTAGTGATTTGCTCCATCAGGCGCGCGGCATCGTCAAAACGCCCGCTGCTGTAGCGGTGTTCGCCCAGCTCGTCCTGAATCACCAGCATCTCTTCGGCCAGCATCTGACGGAACAGCGGTTTGGTAACCGGCTTGCCGTTGCTGAGCGTCTTCTGGTGGTGGATCCACTGCCAAATGGAGGTACGGGAGATTTCGGCGGTGGCCGCATCTTCCATCAGACCGTAAATCGGTACGCAGCCGTTACCGGAGATCCACGCTTCGATGTACTGCACCGCGACACGGATATTGGCGCGCATGCCTTCTTCAGTACGCTCACCTTCACAAGGTGCCAGCAGTTGCTCTGCGGTAATCGGGGCATCTTCTTCACGGGTCACGAACAGCTGATTTTTGTTTTCACCGAGTACGTCGTTGAACACCGCCATAGCGGTATCGGCCAGTCCCGGATGGGCAATCCATGTGCCGTCATGACCGTTATTCGCTTCCAGTGCTTTGTCCGCTTTTACCTTGGTCAAAACCTGGTTGTTACGTTCCGCATCTTTGCTGGGAATGAACGCTGCCATGCCGCCCATCGCGAATGCGCCACGTTTATGACAGGTTTTAATCAGCAGACGCGAATAGGCGCTGAGGAATGGCTTATCCATCGTCACCACCTGACGGTCCGGCAGCACGCGATCCGGATGGTTCTTCAGCGTTTTGATATAGCTAAAAATGTAGTCCCAACGACCGCAGTTCAGACCCACAATGTGGTCACGCAGGGCGTGCAGAATTTCGTCCATCTGGAAGACGGCAGGCAGCGTTTCAATCAGCAGGGTCGCTTTAATGGTGCCGCGCGGCAGGTTAAAGCGGTCCTCTGCATAGCTGAACACTTCGCTCCACCATGCCGCTTCTTGCCAGGCCTGCGTTTTTGGCAGATAGAAATAAGGGCCGCTGCCTTTCGCCAGCAACGTTTTGTAGTTGTGGAAGAAATAGAGGGCAAAGTCGAACAGGCTGCCCGGGATAGATTCGCCACGCCAGGTGACGTGTTTTTCCGGCAGATGCAGACCACGAACGCGACATACCAACAGAGCCGGATTAGGCTTGAGCTGATAAATTTTACCCGCTTCGTTGGTGTAGCTAATGGTGCCATTGACCGCATCGCGCAGGTTGATCTGCCCGTCGATAACTTTGCTCCACTCAGGAGCCAGTGAATCTTCGAAGTCAGCCATAAAGACTTTGACGTTCGCGTTCAGCGCGTTGATGACCATCTTGCGCTCAACGGGTCCGGTGATCTCTACGCGGCGATCCAGTAAATCATCAGGAATTCCGCGAATTTTCCAGTTACCTTCACGAATGGAAGCTGTTTCCGAAATAAAATCAGGCAACTTACCGTCATCAATATCCTGCTGCTGCTGGATACGTGCAGCCAGAAGTTTATTCCGTTTTGGCGTAAATCTTGTCACCAGTTCAGTCAGAAACTCCACAGCTTCAGCGGTCAGAATTTGCTGTTCCTGTTCGCCACGCGGCCTGGTAAAGACCAGTTCATCGGTTGTCGTTGCCTGTTGATTCATTGCGTAGTTCCTCGTCATTGATCCAAACACATCCCCAATGCGAACGAAGGATCGTTGTGCGCTTTTCGTTCAGCACAACTAAGACTACTCATTTAAATTTCAAAATCAAAAACAATTTCCATTTTTAATTTAATTATCAATTAACCTATTGATAACAATATAAATAAAATTTAATTACACGATGAGGTGCGTTTCGGAAATAAAAAAGGCACCCGAAGGTGCCTGATTCAATATGCTGAAACGCTTAAGGATCGTCTGCTACAGAAGATTAATCCAGCGTTGGATTCATGTGACGCAGATCATATGGCGTGATCTGGTAGACGTAATAGTTGAGCCAGTTGGTAAACAACAAATTACCGTGGCTACGCCAGGTTGCCCGCGGTTTGTTTTGCGGGTCATCTTTCGGGAAATAGTTATAGGGTACTTCCGGCGATAAGCCCGCTTCGACGTCACGAAAATATTCGCTGCCGAGTGTATGGTCGTCATACTCAGGATGACCCGTCACGAAGGCGATACGTTTGTCTTTGCTGGCAAACAGGTAGGCATCTCCCTCTTCGGTTTCAGCAAAGATCTCGAGATCGGTGTAGTCGCGAATAAGCGCTGCAGGGAAATCAGCATAGCGGGAATGCGGGGCCAGGAACGCATCATCGAATCCACGCGTCAGAAGCGCATGAGGGTGCAGAATATGGTGCTCATAGACGCCTGAGAGTTTGTCCGTGCGGGTTTGCTTGGGAATTCCGTACAGGATATTCAACGCGGCCTGCACCGCCCAACAGACAAATAGCGTCGAGGTAACGTGATCTTTGGCCCATTCAAGCACTTGCTTAATCTGCGGCCAGTAAGCCACATCATTAAATTCAACCAGGCCCAACGGCGCGCCGGTCACGATCAACCCGTCAAAGTTCTGATCGCAGATATCCTCGAAATTACAGTAGAAGTTATTCAGATGCTCCGTTGGGGTGTTGCGTGACTCGCGGGCATCGATGCGCAATAGCTGAACATCTACCTGTAGAGGTGAGTTAGACAATAAGCGCAAGAACTGGTTTTCCGTTTCAATCTTCTTGGGCATCAGGTTGAGGATGAGCACCTTCAGTGGACGAATTTCCTGACCGGAAGCGCGGGATGTCGTCATCACGAAGACGTTTTCCTCACGCAAGAAATTGACGGCGGGTAGCTCGTCCTGCACGCGAATTGGCATAACCTGATAACCTCACAACATACGTTTAAACGTTTAGACATCCAGATAGCTGAAGATACCCAGGAATCATGCGAATGTCGAGCCTGCATCCTCAAGTTGAGAAAGTTTCACGGCTCCTTGCTGTAGAATAGTGCAGTAAAGAAAAAAAGGAGAATGCTATGAACCTTACCATTCGTCGTTCGCGTCAGGACGAAGGAGATAAGTTAGTTTCTATTTGGTGTCGCTCAGTAGATGCCACGCACCATTTCCTCTCTGCGGATTATCGGATTGAGCTGGAGGAGCTGGTACGTTCATTTTTACCAGAAGCCCCTCTGTGGGTTGCAGTGACAGAACAGGATGAGCCCGTCGCCTTTATGCTCCTGACCGACCAGCATATAGATGCTTTGTTTGTCGATCCGGATGTGCGTGGTAGTGGCGTTGGTAAACTGCTGATTGAACATGCTTTATCAATGAGTTCAACGCTAACAACCAATGTTAACGAGCAGAATGAGCAGGCGGTTGGATTCTATAAGAAGATGGGATTTAGCGTGACGGGACGTACAGAGGTGGACGATCTCGGACGACCGTACCCGTTACTCAACCTCGTACGAGGGTAGCAGGACTAGCTTTTGTAGGCCGGATAAGGCGATACGCCGCATCCGGCAGTGTGCAGACGTGTTGCCTGATGCGCTGCGCTTATCAGGCCTGCAAAATACGTTCAGCCCAGCCCCTGCAGGCCGGATAAGGCGGCACGCCGCATCCGGCGGTTTTCATCCCGCACAGACGCAAAAAAGCCCATCCGGCAGGATGGGCTTCTTCACTTTAATTGATGCCTGGCAGTTCCCTACTCTCGCATGGGGAGACCCCACACTACCATCGGCGCTACGGCGTTTCACTTCTGAGTTCGGCATGGGGTCAGGTGGGACCACCGCGCTACAGCCGCCAGGCAAATTCTGTTTATCAACACGCTTTTGCATGTCGATGTTATCTGTAATCAAGCTGAAATCGATGTCTGTCTTTCGCCAAAACATCTTCGGCGTTGTAAGGTTAAGCCTCACGGTTCATTAGTATCGGTTAGCTCAATGTATCGC
>NZ_JAOWGT010000069.1:0-50444 GCF_030333005.1 Citrobacter sp. Cpo030
GAACAGATGTCACCGACAGAATATGAAAACCAGTATTATCAACGGCTCGGAAGTGTCTAGATTATCCGTGGCGATTCAGTGCCTTATTGCCTGTTCACCTCTACGCAAGGTGGGTTAGCTGTCCCAATTCCCGCCTTTCTTCAGTACAACAGTCAGTCGGGTGGCGTGGTACAGAAACGAAATAGCTGTAGTGAAGCGGCGATCAGCATGAGAGATGCGCAATGGCAACAGACGCCCTGGGACGCAAATAATACAGATGATGGAAGCTACTTTGCGACTGATTTAAAATTGCTTTTCCCAATGAATGATTCGCGTTCGATGTTGACCGTTTCTGGTGCGGATTGGGAAGGTGTTGTCAGTGCCAGCGGAGAGATAAAAGTGACGGCGAATTGGGTGGGAGTGACGCCATGAGCCACTGTCGTTTGGCGCTAAGATGGATATTGGTCTTGCTTTCCGGGCTGACGGTGTTCTCTGCTCAGGCCGTCTACCTGGAGTCGACTATTTATGAGATGCCATCGGATAAATCATTTATCAGTAAAAGAATCTATAACGATAGCCAGAAACAGAACGTGTACAGTATTAGCGCAATTAAAATAGATAAACCGGGACCGGGAGGTGAAAACAGAAGTGCTATTGCCGAAGGCGAACTTTTGTTTACTCCGCTCAGTTTTTCACTGGCACCGCAGGCAAGTGAGTTTTTTAAGATTTTCTATCGTGGCCCGCAGGATGATAAAGAACGCTATTACCGAATACTGTTTCGTGAAATGCCGATAACGCTGTTTACCGAACGTAATCTAGGGAAAGGCGGACAGGCTCTCCCGGTGATCGCTATGGATACCATATTGGTCGTTCGTCCGAGGAAAATGAACCTGGCCTACACCATTGATGAGATAAACGGGACGTTGAAAAACACAGGGAATACTTTTTTCAAAATTATCGTACACCAGGGGTGTCACTCAACTGATGATGAAGCCACCATGCGTTATGTGTTACCGGGGGAAACCTGGCATAGTAGTGAGTTGAAAACAAAAAACCGGAAATTTATCGTAGCGTTACAGAAATATTTACCCGTGGGTCATGGTTGCTCAAAAATTAATCATTAGAGGTGTTGGGTCTGAGCCAATATGCCCAGATTATATATTGGACCTATACTGTCACTAGCTTTATAAAACGTAGCATTAAGTTTAGAGTCGATGAAACAATATGTCGTGCATATTGCCGGAATGTTTATGAATACAAGATCTACGACATCCTCTCTTAGTTTGTCGGTCAGCATAAACTACGTTAATATGTCATTCTGTTAGTCATTGTAGTTATATGTTTTGTAAATTTTGTATTTATAGTTTTTTGTTTTGTAATGAAGTGAAAGTGAGTAAAGGGATTTGTACTGATTAAGAAATGGAGTTTTTTCTTTTTCAATTATTAAATGGAACTTACGATGTGATGGGAATACTCATATGGATAACTGTGATTATAAATTCTAAATTTACGTGATATGGCTTATGGATAAATTTATATCACGAACCGCCTTGTGATTATTGGAGGTCGAAGGTGTTGTATATTCTCTCGTGAATAGAGCGAGGGACCTGCTATGCCATAAATTTAAGTTGGTGATAACTATGAATACGAAAAAAATTTTTCTTCTCAGTTATGATACTTTCCTTTTTTCAGGATTAAAAGCATGGTTACCAAATCTGGTATTGATCGATGCACGGACATTTATTTCTGGCACGCAGTCAGTTATGTCACGATATCCGTCCTGCTTGCTGGTGATCGATAACCGGTTGCCATTATTATTGGTCAAAAAATGGCTTCAGAGAAACAGTACACAGTTCATCAACATACACTGTATTGTTCTGCGGATGTGCGAAACCCTGCCAGTTAATCGGGGATATGAAGAATATTCCTTTATCAATGGGGGGGAATTGTCGGAGCAGTTGATCGCTCAATTAAAAGAGAGTTTATTGGCACCTAACAAAGTTGTGGAAGTCAATAAAGATTCACCGATGTTTACTTTTAACTTGACTGAATTTGAAGAAGAAATGCTGTATTCATCATTCACAAAAGAAAAACTGCATGATTTCTGTATTGCTAATTCGCTAACAATTAAGTCAGTGTATCGATATCGGGATAAAATTACTGCTCGCCTCGGCTTTTCCAATTTTAATGAAACTGTTATCTTTTTAACCCGAAATAATTTATTAAATGAAGGTTCTATAATCAATAATAATGTGAATGGGGATGCGGTTTACACTGACGCATATGATGTTTCGGATACTAGTAGACTGAGTATGGCAATAAGGAATGAGGAAATCATTCCTTATTTTCAGCCCATCGTGAATATCAGGAGCGACGTTTGTGGAGTTGAGGTATTGGCTCGTTGGCCACAGGGACATAACTATGCTATTTCTCAGCGAGAGTTTATTCCATTGGCTGAAAAAAGTGGTTTAATCAATGAGTTAACTAGCTATTTAATGACCGCTGTTGCGCGCAATCTGGTCTCTGGAGGCGCGAGTATTAATAAAACTCTGTTCGTTTCTTTTAATGTCAGTCCGTCAGGTTTAAATAATCCTGTATTCTATTGGGAATGCCTTAATTTTATGGAGATAACGCAAGGTCTTCCGATAAAATTGATGATAGAGATAACAGAGAACCAGACGTTCACGATTACTCCTGCAATCAAAGAACTTATTCGCTCGTTGCGAAATAAAGGTGTTTTGTTCGCTTTGGATGATTTTGGTACTGGATACGCTAATCTCTGCTATCTCAATGAGTTAGACCTGGATGTAATCAAAATTGATAAAAGCTTCATTAAGGAAATTAAAGAGGTTGATCAATATATCCCTATGCTCGAGTCAATTACTCACCTTTCAGGACTTCTGGGGTTACGTACGGTGGCAGAGGGTGTTGAAAATGACTATCAGCAACAATGGCTGGGAAAAAATAATGTTGACTATCTGCAGGGGTATCAGTTTCTACCCCCAGTGACATTTAATGATTTTATCCGGTATTACCAGCAGTCAGTAGATTTGTTTGAATCAGCGTCGGATTCACCTTTATCTACGTAATTCCTTTTTGACACGGTTATTACATATGAAGGGTAAAACCTTTAAACGAGTATGTGCTCTGAGCTGACATAGCCTGCAGCATGATTTTTTCCTGAACACCAGGGGCAGACGCCTATGGTATGGGCGTCTTTGCATCGCTGCCTGTCTGTCTGATTAAGTAAAAAGTCCTATAGTGAGGTGTGCACCGTTTGTTTATGTATCTTAAACGGGGTATTTATAGTGATATCAGCGTTAATCAAACAGGTACTGAGGTTTGCCCGTAGCCATGCGTCCTTTTCTGACAAAATTAAGAGTCTGGCTTCCACCACCTCTCATCCTGTTATTATTCCTCATCGCGGATGCGTTGACGGCGATACCGCGTTTCACATTTGGCGCGGTGACTATCGTGATAAGTGCATTGTTGGCTAGCGTCAGTCTGGCGATGATACTGCATACCGCGTGGCAGATGCGGAAGAAACGTACGACGCTAAACCCACTGCATGCAGAGAAATCGACCACGCTTGTTACTGACGGATGTTACGCCTGGAGCCGCAATCCAATCTATCTTGGAATGAGTGGACTTCAGTTAGCTTTTGCTCTTTACGTCGGTAGCTTGATTGGAATATTGGCTGCACCGCTGTTTATGCTGGTGGTTGCCAGATTACATATTGATTTTGAAGAGGAACAACTACGAAAACATTTCGGGCCGGAATGGATACGCTATGAGCAGCGTGTTCGCCGCTGGTTATAGAATTCCCTTGCCGCGTACCAGGAAGCCTGTGACGACACGATTTGTGCGTAATTGAATGCGGATGATGCAAAAATAGGCGTTTGATTCGCAAGGCCATTGACGCATCGCCCGGTTAGTTTTAACCTTCTACCCCGTGTTCACATTCGTGGGCATGTCCTTATCAGGGCCGATATAGCTCAGTTGGTAGAGCAGCGCATTCGTAATGCGAAGGTCGTAGGTTCGACTCCTATTATCGGCACCATTTCAAACTCTTCCCAGGTCTACCGAAATCGATGCAAACCCCGTTTACTGCGGTTTTCAGCTCGCATATTATTTTCCGGGTAACCTGCACCACGTTCTCCGCATCGCCATTCTTGGTTGGTAGTTCAGAGCCCGTTAATCAGGCCTCGTCGAAATGGCTGATAATATCGAGCGGCCCTGTGCCAGGGCCGATTCGTTTACTGAGCAGATTCAGCAGGATGTAAATGCAATACGCTTTAAGCCCTCTACCGCTTTTTCGAGGTAGGCGCGTGGACATCCCATGTTCAGGCGGATAAAACCATTTCCAGCAGGACCAAAGCCATTTCCCATTGAAGGCGCAATACCGGCAACATCAAGCATTACCCATTTGAGCTGCTCATCATCCAGTCCAAGCGCTTTGCAATCTATCCACAGTAGATACGTTGCCTGGGAAGGAACAACCCGAGCCCATGGGAGATATTCATCAATTTGTTGAATAAACCAGCGTCGATTTTCAGCCAGATAGCCAAGTAACTCGTCTAACCATGGCGCACCATGTTGCCATGCAGCCATACTCGCCTCGACGGATAGTGCATTGAATACATCCAGTCCATGCGCATCCAGACGGCGTAAAAAGTGTTCACGCAATGCCGGTGCCGGTATCAGAAAATTAGCAATACGCAATGTCGACAAACCAAACGTTTTACTGGCTGAAGTAGCTGAAATTACACGCGAATGCCAGCGTTCTCCCAGATGCAGAACTGAAGTAAATTGTTCTCCAGGAAGCAATAAATCTGCCCATATCTCATCAGACAGCAACGTCACATCATAGGTCTCGCATAGCGTAAGTAGCTGTTCCAGTTCTGGTGCAGTCCAACAACGACCGGTTGGATTATGCGGATTACATAAAATCATCAACGGCGGACGTTCAGTCCGGAATAACATTTCCAGGTGAGCAAAATCCATTTGATAACCGGTAGCCGGGTCCTCATTCAACGGATTTTCCAGCAGCTGTCTGCCGTTCAGAGAGATAATTTTAGCGAATGAACCATAATAAGGCCCCTGAACGACCACGCCTTCACCTGGTTGACTCAGCATTTGTACGAGTAGCGATAATCCCGGAACAACACCTTCAATACTGCAGATCCACTCTTGCTTGATTTCCAGCTGATGCCGGGTTGAGAGCCATGAGATTAATGAATCAAAGTAGCTTTGTGGCCGTTCGCTGTAACCAAAAATACCGTGCCCGACGCGGTGAGTTAACGCCTCCTGAACAGCGGGTGGGCAAGTAAAGTCAAAATCAGACACCCACATTGGCAACAGTTGATGTGTATCCTCGCCGAAATATCGCGCCATAAAGTCCCATTTCAGTGAGGCGGTATCGTGGCGATCGATAATCTTATTAAAATCCATAGCATGCTCTCCCTATTCTGTTGCCGTAATATTTTTTTCTGTTTCTGTCACTGATGGCGCCTTCGCAATACCGATTCCCGTGAAACCGTAAATCAAGGCGAAGAAGATTGCGGCATAGCACTGAATCGCCCATGGCAATAAATCCAGCGTGCTCACTCCTAATGTCGTGGCCATATAAACTCCGGCGGCGGTCCACGGCAACAACGGCTCGATGACGGTGCCAGCGTCTTCAATGGTGCGGGACAGATTTTTGGTATCCAGTCCCATACGACGGTATGCGTCTTTAAACAATTCAGCTGGAACCAGAAGAGCCAGCTTGCCGTCGCTTGTCGCTCCGGTCACCAGAAGGGTGGTACCAATGGTTGCCGCAATTAACTGACCGACACTGTGAATGACCGTCAGTAAGCGGTTAATGATAATGTTGAGTGCGCCCGTTAACGTTAAGGCACCGGCAAAAGAGAATGCGCAAAATACCAGAAGGATAGTGCTCATCATTGAGAACATTCCGCCACGGTTTAGCAGGCGCGGAACATCAGCAATAATGCCCTCACTCCCTTGCGGGAACATAGTAATGTTGAACCCGTCTATAAAGGCATCCAGTCCCTGCTTGATGCTGAGTCCTTGCATGACAACGCCCAGAATCAGGGCTAATACGCATGCACTCAGCATTAAAGGAATGACCGGCTTTTTACGAATCGCGCCCCACAACACAATAACCGGCGGCAAAATCAGAATGATATTGAAGTGGTATAGCGACTCCAGAGCGTTGACAATATCGGTAACCCGTTGTGGCGTGGCGACCTCGCCGAGCATATTGCTGTGGCCGGCAATAAGATAAACCACGGCGGCAAGCAGAAAGCTGGGAATAGTGGTCCACAATAAGTGCTGGATATGCTCGAAAAGGGTGGTATCTGCAACAATGGCCGCAAAGTTGGTGGAGTCTGACAGCGGCGATATCTTGTCACCGAAGTAAGCGCCAGAAACAACGGCACCTGCCGCTGCTGCCATCGAAACATCCAGTCCGGCGGCAACGCCCATCAATGCTACGCCAACCGTTCCGGCGGAACCCCAGGAGGTTCCGGTACACACCGATACGACGCTGGTCAAAAAGAAGGCGGCGATAAGAATGTATTCGGGGCTGATGAGTTTAAGTCCCCAGTACACCATGTAAGGGATGGTGCCGCTGAACATCCATGTACCAATCAGGCCGCCGACACAGATAAGAATCATGATCACCGGCATTGCTTTGGCGAGTTTATCAACTACCGAATTAATGATGTCTTCCCAGCAATACCCTTGCCACCAGGCCATGCCCGCGGCGACTGCAGCAGAACATAGCAACAAGGGCTCAATACGTAGCCCCATGATGCCGTAGCCAATAATTAGCAGCAGTAGCATGGCTAAAATAGGGATCACTGCCAGTCCAAATGAGAGTGTTTTTTTCTGATTTTGAGAGGCATTCATTCATGAATCTCCAGTCTGTAAGGTCGCTCAAGAGTAGAGAACACCCTTTTGCCTGACTGTGATCGCTCATTGGCCCTCATGTAAGCGATTACATGAAGACGTTAAACTTGAAGTCGGTCACAATTCAGGGGCTTGACGATTTACGCATTGATTTCAGAGAGAGGGGGGAAGAACAGAATCGCGGATCACTAAATCCGCAGTGAAACTATTCACGCTGGGACGCTGGGTTGCGCCCTTAAAAAGCTGTATCGCCAGCTGCGAAGCGCAGCGAGCCATGCGCTCAACGGGATAATGCATTGTTGTGAGTGCAGGGTAGAGATAGCGGGCCATCACCACATCATCGAACCCAACGATTGAAAGCTGTTGCGGAAGTGTAATTCCCTGCTGATGGAGGATGCGCATAATCCCTGCGGCCATCACATCATTGAACGTCACCGCTGCGGTGAAAGGAATACCGCAATTAAGCAGCTGATGTGCAGCGCGTTCGCCACCCTCTTCATTGAAGGGCACGCTAATCACCCAGTTTTTATCTGGCGTAATGCCATATTCAGCCAGCGCCTGGCGATAGCCTTCCAGCCGTTCACGGCGATCGATAATCGGTAAGTCACTTGTCACGCAGGCAATACAACGGTGCCCTTGTTCCAGGAGGTGTAACGTGGCTGTTTTAGCTGCTTGACTATTTTCCAGCCACACGCAGCGATTGGCCATCCCGGCAATATAGCGGTTCACGACCACCATGGCAGGAAAATGAGCGGCATATCTCAACAGTTCCTTTTCAGACAGTCTACTGGCATGGACCACAATAGCTTCACAGCCCTGGTTTATCAGAAAATCGAGTCCTGATTTTTCCATTCCTTCATCGTGGCCACCGCTGCATACCATCAGCCGAAATTGCTGCTGGCGTGATACTTCTTCCACGCCTCGGGCAAGCCTGGCAAAAAAGGGATCGGCAAGGTTGCCGGTCAATAACCCGAGCATGTCACCGCTGCGTTTCGCTAATGCAATTGCGGCGGCATTGCGATGATAGTTCAGTTCGCGCATGGCTTTTTCAACACGCTCACGCGTCACGGGTTCAACCCATGCGGTTTGATTAATAACACGTGAAACTGTTGCGGTGGACACTCCCGCTAACTCTGCAACATCCTTTATCGTTGCCATGCTGGCTCTTTACCTTTTTGATTCTTAAGAATTTGCTTATCGCTGGTTTTTTTCCTTATCTTATTCAGGTTGGGGGGATTTGTCACCGAGACATCCTCTGAGTATATCTACTCAGAGGTTTATTTTTAGTACTGAATAATTAAATACTCTCCTGAGTATTATTATCCTTACATTTGATATTCGATCATCCCGCTCTTTTTGGCCACCCAGTCATACAGACGTTGTCCACGGAGATTGGTTTCATGCGTATGCCAGTATAATCTTGACGCGTGGTGTTTTTTGGCTTGTTGTTGGACATACTCGATAAGTTGTTTACCGATGTGTTGACCGCGTACATCTTCGCTAACAAATAAATCTTCGAGATAGCAATAATTTGATTCTGCCCAGGTTGAGCGGTGAAAGAGATAATGAACCAGCCCCACTATTTTCCCATTATATTTGGCCACAGCACAATAAACAGGTTCGCTCGGGGTAAGGAAACGCTCCCACGTTAATTTTGTTACTTTATCTGGAATTATAGTGCGGTAAAATGTTTGATAGTTTATCCATAAAGGAAGCCAGCTGGCGTAGTCTTTTTGTTCTGCACTTTCAATAGTAACGGCATTCATGTTAATCATATATATCCTGATATTTTGTGCGAGTAATGTGTTAGTATGATGATACTAAGAGCTTTATAAATTCTCGTAAAGAGACACTTTCGATATATTGATAGGATCCACTTTTAGTATAAAGGTTAATACAATGAAGAAAAACAATGCGCCTTTATTTCAAGGATTTGTTTTAGGAAAAGGCGCGGTTAAGGAGCAGGTTTACCACATCCTCCGCGATCACATCCTCGAAGGGCGATTGCCGCCAGGAACAAAAATGCCGTCAACCAGGGCATTGTCCGAGATGATGTCAATTTCACGAAACTCAGCGCTCGCCGGTTATGACAGGCTATTAGATGAAGGGTATATCCTGACCCGTAAAGGGTCTGGAACATATGTCTCACATAATATTCCGGATCGGAGTATCAGCAATATCTATCCAAAGATGGCGTCGGGGGACGTCGTCTCGCCTGGTGAACAGGTTCATAGCCGAAATAATCCTGTTCGCGATTTATGGTCAAATGAGTATGAAGGGCGCGGCATGAACCGCCTATTTGCGGTTGGTGTCGGGTGTACGGATCTCTTTCCGCATGCGTTATGGGGAAAGCTACTGCAACGTGTCTGGAGACAATCCCGGCATCAACTGGGGGCTCACACTCATCCTTGCGGGTACCTTCCTTTGAGAAAAGCGGTTTGCCGCTACATTAAAACAACGCGTGGAGTGAACTGTAACGAAGATCAAATAATCATCGTAAATGGCATTCAACAGGCATTGAACATTACTGCACGAGCATTGCTGTCGGCAGGAAGTGACGTTTGGCTGGACGACCCGGGTTACAAAGGCGCCCGCGGAGCCTTCATGTCTGTTGGCGCGATGGTGAGGCCGGTACCGGTAGATAGCGAAGGAATGAACGTCCGCTATGGTATTGATCATTTTCCTGACGCTAAGCTGGCCTATGTCGTCCCGTCGGATCAATATCCATTAAGTGGAACGTTGAGTTTATCCCGACGTTTTGAGTTGCTGGAATGGGCGAAGTCGAATCAGGCCTGGATATTTGAAGATGACTATAATAGCGAGTTCCGTTATGCCGACCGTTCTTTACAAGCCCTGCAAGGATTAGATCAGAATCAACGCGTAATCTACGCCGGAACATTTTCTAAAATGATGTACCCGGAATTTCGTTTAGGTTTTTTAGTTGTCCCGCCGGGTTTACAAGAACAGATTATGGTGACGAAATATTTCTCCGATCTTGGCACCAGTTATCTTGAGCAGGCTGTGATGGCGAGTTTTATAGAGGATGGTCACTATGCCAGTCATGTGCGCCGAATTCGTAAGGCATGCTATGAAAGAAGAACTGCGCTGGTGAATGCTATTCAAGAATACCTGGCTGATAAAATGATTGTGCAGCCTTCTGACTCTGGCGTCCATATTGTGTGCTGGCTACAAAACGGATTAACCGGAAATGAAGTTGAGGAGCAAGCCAGATTACTAGGGATGGGAATACTATCACTAAGTCGTTATTACCAGAGCGATGTCTCACGACAGGGGATTTTGATTGGTTTTGCAAATCATCCGGTAGAGGCAATTGTTGATGGGATTCGCCGTTTGGCTCAGGTTATTTAAATTATAATTTATTCCGCTATTAGCATTAATGCAGTAAATACGTTTCTTTCGCTACGTGTAAAAATGCAGAGCCTGCTTTTTGTACAATTAAATAGTGTGGATCCGTTAAAAACACGCATTGTGGTTCTTTTGGGCCGCTCAGTTTGATCATACCCTGCGCTGGTTTAGTTCTGTTTTGTAAGGGGTACAGATATGCCGGGCGTCTTTAATCAATTCCAACAACCCGTAGGTATGACTTTGTCTGACTGGAAAGGCGCACCCTTTCCACAGGCTCAGCAAATTACAGGTCGCTATTGTAAGCTTGAACGCATTAACGCCAAACGCCATGCAAAAGAGTTGTATGAAGCGTACTGCGAAGCAAGCGATTGTCGTGACTGGACATATCTGGCGGTCGGACCTTTTGAAACTTTTGATGCCTTCCAGGTTTATTTAAAAAAGGCGGAAGAACAGACAGATCCGATGCATTTTGCCGTGATCGATTTAACCAGTATGAAACCTGTTGGTACGTTTGCTCTTATGCGGATTGATCCCGCAAATGGCGTGATCGAGGTTGGCCATGTTTCCTACTCCGTACGCATGAAACGTTCGCGAATCTCAACGGAAGTCATCTCATTGCTTTTAAAGTACGTTTTTGAGGATCTGGGCTATCGCCGTTTTGAATGGAAATGTGATGCCTTCAATGCGCCTTCCCGTGGGGCGGCGGAGCGCTTTGGCTTCAGTTTTGAAGGCATATTTCGTCAGGCTGTCGTCACGCGGGGTCGTAATCGAGATACCGCATGGTACTCAATCATTGACGGTGAGTACCCGACACTTCGACCAGCCTACGATCTGTGGCTCGATGAACGTAATTTCGATCACCAGGGGCGGCAGATTAGGCGCCTTGGCGAGCTGATGGAAAGGGGATAAAAAAGCTCCCCGAATAAACCGGGGAGCCAGAAAGCGTAGCGTACGCGCAGAATTATTTCTGCCGCGACTCCAGCCAGACCAGCGCCAGCGTGGAGAGTGCGCACATCAGCAGAATGCCGACAAACCAAAACAGATACCACATCTTACGGTCCTCCCTAGTAAAGTTCGTGATTGTGGCGGCGGATCGTTTCTACATTGATTCGTCCCAGCATTTTGTAATAACTCCACACGGTATAAAGCAGAACGATCGGTAGAAAAATCAGCACAATAGCCAGCATGATACTGAGCGTCATCTGGCTGGAGGTACTGTCCCACACCGTCAGGCTGGAGAGCGGATACGCGCTTGAAGGCATCACAAACGGAAACAGGGTGATTCCGGCGGTGAAGATCACGCAGGCCTGGGTCAGTGAAGCGCACAAAAATCCCCATACGGCCCGACGTTGCCCGCAGGCATAGATCGCGAGCATCGGGAAAATCATGCCAAGCAGCGGAATAATTAACAGCAGTGGTGACTGATAAAAGTGCGCCATCCACGCGCCCGGTGAGGTAGTTACCATTTTTAATAGCGGGTTGGAGGGACCATTAGGATCCTGGCTAAGCAACACATAGCCATCGATCCCCGTCCATAGCCAGTAACCGGCTAACAGAAAGCAGAGCACGACCAGCATCGCGCTGCGACGGGTAGCAGAGAGCGCGCGTTGATGAAGAATGCCGTCGGTCTTCAACTGGAGCCACACGCCCCCTTGCAGAATAACCAGCATCAGGCTTAATGCGCCGCACAGCAGGGCAAAGGGTGAGAGTAACTGCCAGAAGGTGCCCAGGTATTGCACATGAAGCTGTGGTGTGAAGATAAAAGGCACGCCCAAGAACAGGTTGCCGATCGCGACGCCGAAGATAACAGGAGGGACCAGGCTCCCGATAACCAACCCGGTGTCCCACATAGCACGCCAGCGTGCATTGGCTATTTTGCCGCGATAATCAAAGGCCAACGGGCGAAAGAAAAGGGCGCACAGCACCAGGATCATCGCCACATAAAACCCCGAAAATGCGGCGGCATAGACCCGCGGCCAGGCCGCGAATAATGCACCGCCCGCCAGAATGAGCCACACCTGGTTACCTTCCCAGTGCGCCCCGACGCTATTGATTAACACCCGACGCTCATCATCGTTACGCGCGATCAGCGGCAACAGGCAGCCGACCCCCATATCAAACCCGTCAGTGACCATAAAGGCCACCAGAATGATGCCAATCAGCAGCCACCAAATGAGCCGCAACGTTTCATAATCCAACATAATTGTCTCCTTTATCCCTGTTGTTGCGCTGGTTGCTGGTTATGCATTGCATCTGGGCCAAGGCGCGCGTATTTCTGCATCAGGTAGACTTCAGCAATTAAAAACAGGGTGTAAAGCGTGAGAATTAGCCCCATCGAGAAGGCCAGCTGACCTGCGCTTAACGCGGAGTGGGCGTACCAGGTCGGCAAAATATCCTGAATTGCCCATGGCTGGCGGCCAAACTCCGTCATAAACCAGCCAGCTTCGATGGCAATCCACGGGAGCGGCAGGCTCCACAGCGTCATGCGCAGTACCCAGCGATGCTGGTCGATACGCCAGCGTAAGGTTTGTATCAGCGCAATCGCCATCACCAGCAGCAGCAGTGAACCGCATGCAATCATGATGCGAAAGCTCCAGAACACGGGGGCCACCTGCGGGATAGCGCCGCGTTGCGCGGCCTGATATTGCGCTGGTGTAACGTGGTTCATGTCAGGCGCGTAGTTCGCCAGCAGGATGCCGTAACCCAGATCTTTCTCCACAGCGTGAAAAGCGTTCAGTACCTGAGGCGTGCGGTTACCTTTGGCAATTTCCTGCATCAGCAACCACGCTTCCCGGCCTCGCTGCAGACGGGGGAGCGCGTCCGCCATCAGGTTTTTCAGCCCCGGAACCGGCGTATCTAAAGAGTGGGTCGCAAGGATACCCAGCAGGGCCGGTATTTTTACGGCAAAGGCGTTACGCTCTTGCTCCTGCTGCGGCCAGGCAATGACATGAAAGGGCGCGGGGGCCGGTTCGGTTTGCCATTCGCCTTCCATTGCCGCCAGTTTTACCGGCTGGAGCTGGGCGACCTCATAGGCTGAGCTATCACCCAGTTGTAGAGTGCCGAGGATAGCCAGCGTGCCAAAGACGGAACCCACCGCGAAGGAGCGCCGGGCGAACTCGCGATTGCGACCGCGCAGCAGATACCAGGCGCTAATGGACATCACAAACATGGCGCCGGTGACATAACCGGACATCACGGTATGCACAAATTTCACCTGGCTGACGGGGTTAAAGACCAGCTCGCTAAAGCTGCTCATCTCCATGCGCAGGGTATCAATATTAAAGTGAGCGCCTGTTGGATATTGCATCCAGCCGTTGGCGTTGAGGATCCACAGGGCCGAGATGTTAGAGCCAAACGCGACCAGCCAGGTCACCAGTAAATGCTGATACTTGTTTAAGCGCTGCCAGCCGAAGAAGAACAGTCCCACGAAGGTGGATTCAAGAAAGAAGGCCATCAAGGCTTCCATCGCCAGCGGGGCACCGAAAATATCACCCACATAGTTGGAATAGAGCGACCAGTTCGTACCGAACTGAAACTCCATGGTCAGGCCGGTTGCCACGCCGAGCGCAAAGTTAATACCGAATAGCTTTCCCCAGAAACGCGTCATGTCGCGGTAGACTGTTTTGCCGGTCACCACGAACAGGGTTTCCATGATGGCCAGCAAAAAAATCAGCCCCAGCGTCAGGGGAACAAACAGAAAATGGTACAGCGCGGTCAGCGCAAACTGCCAGCGCGATAGGTCAATGACGTCCCACATGCTAACTCCATCAGGCATTAGAGAGTGAATAGGTAAGGAAGAAAACGCCAGACCCGCAGTAGAAAAGTACGCGGGTCTAAAGAGGGGGATCAGGCAGGCGGGCCGGATGCCAGCCAGCCGCAGACTTCATCCAGGCGCTCGAGCGAGTCGAGCAGATCTTCCGGTGCGGCCAACACCAGTTCCGGCAACGGACAGATCTCATAACTTTCAAGCAGAAGCCCTTTCAGGGTATCCAGACAGCGAACATGCCAGACATGGCGCAGCGCCGTGGCGTCGATTTGGCTCTCGCCGTAGCCGATGGTGCGGATCTGAATGTGCCCTTTGCCGCACAGGCGGGCGAGGAACAGGCGATCCGCGTCGCTAATCGGCAGTTGGGTGAGGTTAATGCTATGGGGAAGTGTGGCCGGATCGCGCACGTGCGCCAGCAGTTCCTGGGCCAGCGTCAGGCCATTCATCAACCCATCTATAGGCGGAGGCAGCAGGCTATCGTCCGGCAGCGTATTGATTGTTGCCGCCTGCCACAGCGCCCGTGGCGCACTGCCTGCTTCCAGATGTTCCTGCCATTGCCCCTTGTTATTCTGACTACGCACCCGCCAGATGCCGCAGAAAATCGACTCCTGAATCTCGCTCGCCCTGCCGTCAGCATGCTGGATGCGCACGGAAACTTCGCCTTCGCCGAGCAGCGTATTCAGAAAGGTAAGATCGTCTGCATTGAGCGCGGATAAATCCCATCCCAGTACGTCCTGTTTAGCGGGAATTCTCCGGGCGAGCTGGTGGCGCACATCGGCTAACAATGACATTACCGCCGGGCTGTGCGGACAGTTTTCCAGTGTTGCCATGCTGGGGTCGCTGTTGACCTGGCAGGTGAGGGGCAAGGGATTCATGCTGAAGCTGTCATCGCCCGGCTGCGTTCCCGGTCCCAGCAGATGAAAAAAGGAATCGCTCATCATGCAGACTCCGGCGGTATACGTTGTTCAACGAGGGGACGCATCAGGTTGAGCAGGTCGGCCCACGGGTGGATACCGCTGAGAATGCCGCGCAGCTCGCCTTGGGTAAATACCAGGGTAGCCGGAAAACGGAACACGCCAAAGCGATCGCCGATCGCCTCGCTGTGTTCAAGATCCGCCATGGCGATGTGCCACTCAAACTGGGGAAACTCGCGGAGCAACTCGGCAATCATGACCGGGTTATCGCTGACTTCCGGTGTACGGCGGGGATCGCTACTGAGCAGGACCACGCCATCGCGCACACGGGTTACCCAGTCATCCAGTTCAGATGCGCTCAGAGGTTGCCAGCCCCTGGCCAGCATTCGCTGCCATAGCGCAGAAAACGGTTGGTCATTCAACATGTTAATTATCTCTCCAGCGTTACGCGATACTGGCGAATACGCACGCCTTCATAGTTTTCCATCGACAGACAGTCATAGTTCAGGCAACGTGTTTCATCGCTTGTTTGTGGCGCAATGCCCCACGCGGCCAGTTGCGTAAGCGCGGCCTGTTCTGCCGCCGGGAGCTGAGCGCGCGCGATGTCGGTCAGGCTGCCGCCATAGTCGTCCAGCTGTACCGGTTGTAGTCCCACCAGAGCGATGTGCGCGGGGAGATGGCCGCGAATATCCGCCAGAGCCAGCACTTCAGAGAAGCTGTTCTGATGCAGACTCATTTTTTTGGCGCTGAGGTAACTCGGGACTTTGTCTCCGGCGTAAGTTTGCAGGGTGCCTGGTGCGAGCCCGTAGTCGATGGCGTCAAGCAGCAGCAAATGGCTGGCCTGCTCAACGTAGCCCAGCAGATTCAGTCCCTGCGTGCCGCCGTCAACAATCTCTACCGATTCTGGCCAGTGATAATGGGCGTACAGGCGCTCAGCGAGGCGAATACCAAACCCTTCATCTGCCCACAGCAGGTTGCCTAAGCCCATCACGATGACGTTAGGTTCGCTCATGACGCCTCCTTATCGTGCTGGCCTTTGGGAAATTTATGGCTACGAAAGCCGTTAATCATGGTTGAGATGACGGTCTCGTCAGACATGATGTCCTCACGAATCGCCATATACACATGGCCTACGATGAAGGCGGCGATGAACCACATCCCTAACCGATGCCAGCTGTGGATATCGAGAGAGTTCCCGCCGGTCCAGTAGAAAAACTCCGTCACATAGCGGAAAGGGGTAAAAATGGCGTACTGGCTATGTTCGCTGTATAAGGCAAAACCGGTGAGGATCATAAAAACGGAAAGCAGGAAATAACCGCACATCGCCGCCTGCGCGATGGGGTTATGACCGATATCATCTCCCGGTTTTTTTTCCAGAAACAGATACCAACGCACCACAGAATACGCACCCTGCCACCAGCTGCGTCGCCAGACCGGCACGATAAACAGTTCGCGTGAATAGCGGTTACCGACGAAGGCCCAGTAAATGCGCATCAGCAGTATCACCGTGAATACCATGGCGGCGGCGAAATGCACCAGCCGGATGTCGCCCATGTAGAACAGATAAGTGGCCTCACCGCTGACCGACGGCAGCGGTCGGCCAATGAAGTATCCGGTCACCATCAACACCAACATGCAGCCCACCGTCAGCCAGTGCCACAAGCGTACTGGCGCTTCAAACACATAGTGGCTGGTGGCGGTATCACGCGCCTCCCCGACGCGTGGGGATGTTTTTCCAGTCATCGTTCCGTTCCTTAACGCTTAGCGAACCTGGACGGCGATAAGTTCGCTACCGTCGTCGCCGAGTACGTGGGTTGAACATGCCAGGCAGGGGTCGAAGCTGTGCAAGGTGCGCAGGATCTCCAGCGGTTGATCCGGTATCGCCATTTGGGTGCCCATCAGCGCCGCCTCGTAAGCGCCAATTTGTCCCTTTGGATCGCGCGGGCTGGCATTCCAGGTGGTCGGCACCACGCATTGATACAGGTCGATCTTCTGGTCGCGAATCGATGCCCAGTGGCCTAATGCTCCGCGCGGCGCTTCGGTAAAACCGATCCCGCGACAGTGCTGCGGCCAGCTTTCAGGCTCCCACTTTTCGGTATTTGCGGTAGCCAGATTGCCGTTTTTCAGGTTGGTCATCAGCTTGTCGAAGAAATATTGCAGCTTGCTCACGGCCCACTGCGCTTCGTGCGCGCGACACAGAATACGTCCCAGCGTTGATTGCATACCCGACAGCGGCAGCTTGAGGGCAGACATCATGCGATCCACGGATTCAATCGTGGCGGCATCCCCTTTGTGATAGGCAATCAGCGTACGTGCCAGCGGCCCAACTTCCATAGCGTGTCCCCGCCAGCGCGGGGCTTTAATCCACGAATAGCGTTCCTGTTCGTTGAGCTGCTTGATATCGGTATCGCTGCCTTTGACATCGCCCGGGTTATACCAGGGTTCAGTAATCCCTTCGAACGGATGACGACCTAATTGATCGTCCGGATAACGATACCAGGCATGATCGACAAACTCCTGAATTTGCTGCTGATCGTCCAGGTCCACCGGCATGACGTTGTTAAAATCACCGTTAATCACCGCACCGCCAGGCATCAACAGGCTCTTCGCGCTGAAGTCATTGGCGATATCCGGGAACGCGCCGTAGCTTAAGACGCACTTATCAGAAAGCCCGGTGCCAATCTGGCTCCAGGGTTTATTGAACTGGCCGATAGCCAGCGCGTCAGGCACCATGACGTTGTTGATGAAGTCGGCGGTGCGGGTGATGATCGACTGCACCAGGTTCAGGCGTTCCATATCGACTGCGCCTACCGCGCCGCTCTGATCGATATTGATAGCGCACGGCATCCCGCCGACAATCCAGTTCGGATGCGGATTCTTACCGCCAAACACCGTATGGATTTTGATGATCTCGCGCTGAAAATCGAGCGCTTCCAGATAGTGGGCAAAGCCCATCAGGTTGGCCTCTGGCGACAGCTTGTACTGCGGATGTCCCCAATAACCGTTGCGGAAAATCCCCAACTGACCGCCTTCGACAAATTTCTTCAGGCGATTTTGAACGTCAAAGAAGTAGCCTGGAGAAGACATCGGCCAGGCTGAAAGGCTTTGTGCCAACTGCGATGTGGCGCGCGGGTCTGCTTTCAGGGCATTCAGCACGTCAATCCAGTCCATTCCGGCTAACTGGTAAAAGTGCACCAGATGGTCGTGGCACCACAGCGTCGCCAGCATAATATTGCGAATGATGTTGGCGTTGTCGGGCACCTTGATGCCAATAGCATCTTCAATGGCATAGACCGAGGCGAGCGCATGTACGCCGGTGCACACTCCGCAAATTCGTTCGACAAATGCCCAGGCATCGCGCGGGTCGCGCCCCTGTAGAATGATCTCCAGCCCGCGGAACATGGTGCCGCAGGAAACCGCGTTGGTGATGATGTTCTGCTCATTAATGTTCACTTCACAACGCATATGGCCTTCAATGCGCGTGATGGGGTCGACAACCAGGCGGCGACCGGCATTATTGACCGTATATCCCTGGGTTTGATACGAATTGCTCATGCCTGTTTATCCTTATGGTCTGGCGACTGTTGTCCGGCGTCTTTTAATTGCTGTTTGTGGCGGTTGTGTTGATTGACGGCGCTGGCGACCGCGTGGACGCCGACACCGGCCGCCACGACGCCAAGCGCGGTGAGGCCCACGGTATCGGCGGTTGAATGCGTTCCCATCTGTGGAATATCGACCACGCGGCTGTAGAACGAACCGCGATCCCAGAAGCCGTTCTCCGAACATCCCAGACAACCGTGCCCGGACTGGATGGGGAAGGAAACGCCGCCATTCCAGCGGGTGGTGGAGCAGGCGTTATAGGTGGTTGGCCCTTTGCAGCCCATTTTGTACAGGCAATAGCCTTTGCGAGCGGCGTCATCGTCCCAACTCTCAACGAATTCCCCGGCATCAAAGTGGGCGCGGCGGTAGCATTTGTCGTGGATACGCTGACCATAGAACATCAGCGGACGCCCAAGACGGTCGAGTTCAGGCAGCCTGTCAAACGTCACCAGGTAGGTAATGATGGCGCTCATGACATCCGGAATCGGCGGGCAGCCGGGCACTTTCACGATCGGCTTATCGGTGATCACCTTATCGATTGGTGTCGCCTGGGTGGGGTTAGGCCGGGCAGCCTGTACGCAGCCCCAGGAGGCGCAGGTTCCCCAGGCGATAATCGCGCTGGCACCTGCCGCGGCTCGTTTTAGTTTTTCAATAAAAGGGCGCCCGCTACTGATGCAAAACATCCCTTGCTCGCCCAGTGGAGGATTACCTTCGACTGCCAGAATATATCGGCCGTGGTAGCGGCTCAGAATGTCTTCAAATACCTCTTCGGCCTGCGTTCCGGCGGCGGCCATCAAGGTGTCGTCGTAATCGAGGGAAATCAGGGAGAGGATGACGTCTTTGGCAAGTGGGTGAGAGGAGCGGATAAATGATTCGGTGCAGCAGGTGCATTCCAGCCCGTGGATCCAGACTACCGGGATCCGGGGTTTGTTCTCCAGCGCCCAGGCAATTCTGGGCGTCATTCCGGCTCCCAACCCCAGCGATGTAGCCGCGAGGCTACAATATTTGAGAAAACTGCGTCTGCTCACGCCTTTGCGGCGCATCGCCTGATAAAAGGTCTCCTCGTTATTCGTATTCATAACACGCGTTTCTTCCCCCGTTGAGTTCTGGCGCATGCCGCCAGCGATATCTAAAAAAGCGTATCCGATCGGAAGGGAGAAACAATGCAAAGAGTGTGGTTATGTCCTATTGCGGTATTTTCGTACCTGTTATCTGTTTTTCGCTTTCCAGGAATAAAAAAACGCACAGGGGGGACCGCCCTGTGCGTCGGGTTTATCGCGGAAGAACTTAAACCCCAAGGCGATCGCGTAAGCTGTAATATGCCGCCCCCATGGCGGTAAACGGAATGCGCAGGCTGCGGCCTCCCGGGAACGGGTAGTGCGGCAGTTTGGCGAACGCGTCAAAGCGCTCGGCATCCCCACGCAGCAGTTCGGAAATCAGGCGTCCTGCAAGGTGAGTACAGGTCACGCCGTGGCCGCTGTAGCCCTGCATATAGTAGATGTTGGTATCAAGACGGCCGAACTGCGGCATGCGAGACAGCGTTAACAGGAAATTACCGGTCCAGCGGTAATCAATTTTTACCCCCTGTAATTGCGGGAAGGTCTTCAGCAGTTTCGGCATCACCAGACGCTCAATATCATCCGGATCGCGAGCGCCATAGACTACACCGCCGCCGTACAGCAGGCGGTTATCGCCGGTCAGACGGTAGTAATCGAGCAGGTAGTTACAATCTTCCACGCAGTAGTTTTTCGGGATTAGCGAGCGCGCCATCTCCGCCGACAGCGGTTCGGTGGTTAATACCTGCGTGCCGCACGGCATACTGCTTTTTGCCAGCGCAGGCTCCAGTTTGTCTCCGAGGTAGGCGTTGCCCGCGACGATCACAAAGCGGGCTGTCACCTGACCTTTTTCAGTGCTGATCACTGCAGGGCTGGTGTGCTGAATACGGGTGACTGGCGACTGTTCGTAGACGCGTCCGCCGTTCAGACGAATGGCGTTAGCTTCGCCAATCGCCAGGTTCAGCGGGTGAATATGACCACCGCTGTGGTCGAGCAGCGCGCCGACATAACGATCGCTGCTGACTTCGCGACGAATTTCACTGCTGTCTAACAGTTCAAGCTGCGTGTTGCCGTAGCGTTCCCAGTTCGACTTCTGCTCTTCCAGCGTTTCCATCTGTTTGTGGTTCAGCGCTACAAACAGCCCGCCGGGACGATAATCGCATTCGATCTGATAACGCTTGATGCGTTCGCGGATGATATTGCCGCCTTCAAACATCATTCCACCGAGCATTTTAGCGGCGTCCGGGCCATAGGTACGTTCGATAACGTCGATATCGCGACTGTAGGAGTTCACCAACTGACCGCCGTTACGTCCGCTGGCCCCGAAACCAATACGCGCGGATTCCAGTAGCACCACGTCGTAACCCATTTCCGCTAAATGCAGGGCGGAGGAGAGTCCGGTATAACCACCGCCCACCACGCAAACATCACAGCTAACCGATTCGCTAAGGGTTGGAAACGGTTCGTACTGATTGGCGCTTGCGGCGTAATAACTGCTGGTATGTTCAGTCATGATTAAGACTCCAGGGAGATCCAGATGGTTTTCAGTTCGCTAAATTTTTCCAGCGCATGCAGGGATTTATCGCGTCCGTTACCGCTTTGCTTATAACCGCCGAACGGCACGGTCATATCACCGTCGTTGTAGTTATTCACGAAGACTGAGCCGGCTTTCAGGCGACGGCTCATACGGTGGGCGCGCGACAAATCGCGGGTCCAGACCGCGGCGCCGAGGCCGTAGTCACTGTCGTTAGCCAGCGCCAGAGCTTCGGCTTCGCTGCTAAAACGGGTGACGACCAGTACCGGGCCGAAGATTTCATCACGGCTAACGTGGGCCTGCGGTGCGGTATCGACAAAAATCGTCGGGCCGATAGCGGCGGGATGTACGTGGCTGCGGCCATCCAGCGCCAGCGTGCCTTGCGCTTCGCCGTCGCGAATAAATCCGTGCACGGTGTCGGCATGCGCATTGTCGATAAGCGTGCCCATCGTGGTTTCCGGATCCAACGGGTTGCCAGGCTGCCAGTTTTTCGCCTGCTCTTTCAGCAGGGCGATGAACTCGTCGGCAATGCTCTCTTCCAGCAGCAGACGCGTACCGGCGATACAAACCTGGCCCTGGTTATAGAAGATACCTGCCGCTGCATTAGCGGCGGCTTTCGGCAGATCCGGACAGTCGGCAAACACGATATTGGCGCTTTTACCTCCGGCCTCCAGCCAGACGCGTTTCATGTTGCTGTCGCCAGCGTCTTTGAGCAGTTGCTTGCCGGTACGGGTCGAGCCGGTAAAGGTGATCACATCAACATCCGGATGCTGTGACAACGCCTGGCCCGCTTCGTGACCATACCCGCTAACAACGCTGAGAACGCCATCGGGCAAACCTGCTTTTTTAGCCAGCGCAGCCAGGCGAATGGCGGTCAGCGGTGATTTTTCGGAAGGCTTGAGGATCACGCTGTTGCCCGCCGCCAGTGCCGGGCCGAGTTTCCAGCAGGCCAGCAGCAGAGGAAAGTTCCACGGTACAATGGCCGCAATCACGCCTACCGGTTCGCGCACAATCAGTGCCAGATCGTTCACCGAGGTGGTGGCAACTTCGCCATAGACTTTATCTATAGCTTCGGCATACCAGCGGATGGCGCGTGCCGCGCCGGGAATATCATCACGCAGGCTATGGCGAATCGGTTTACCGGTATCGAGCGTTTCCAGTAGCGCCAGCTCCTCGTGATGCTGCTCCATTAAATCCGCTAGCTTGTGCAGTACCGCCTTGCGTTCTGCGGGTGAGGCTTGCGACCAGTCTCCGCGTTCAAAGACGGTACGGGCTGCGGTGACCGCGCGGTCCACATCCGCTTTTTTACCGCGGGCGACTTTAGCCAGAGGACGTTGTCCTGCCGGATCCAGCGTAATAAAGGTTTCGTTATCAGCGGCGGCACAATATTCGCCGTTAATAAATAAACGGGTCTCTGGTGAATAATGGCTGGCTTTCTCACGCCAATATTTAAGATTCTGAAAGTTCATAGCTACTCCTTTTATATCAATAAGATAAAGTTCGTTGCTGATCTTTTTCAGGCAAAATCAGGCTGCACGATGCCCCAGGGATGTACCCTGTTAATGCGCGTTATTTAAGAAGGCCTGAGAAACTCAGGCCGCTACTTATTAGAAAGTGGTGGGAGTGTGGGCACTGATGATGCGGCAGATCCCTGCCGAGGTGTTGCTGAAACTGTGTGGTATGCCAGTGTTAATGGCATAGCTTTGTCCTGCAACAAGAGGATACGTTTGACCGTTGATGGTCAGTATCACTTCACCTTCCAGTATTGTGCCAATCTCTTCACCCTGGTGTTTAATTCTCTCCCCGGTTGTCGTACCTGGCTGATAGGTTTCAAACATCATTGCCAGCGTACGATTCGGATTTCCGTTGTGTACCAGCTTCATGGATACTCCCTGACTCCCGATCTCAATCAAATCATCCTGATTGATAACCACCTGCGGTTCGTCAGGCTTTTCCGGTTCCGCGAAGAACTCGGAGAGCGACAGCCCATATACTTTCAATAGCTTTTGCAGCGTACTGATGGCAGGACTGACTTTATCCTGCTCTATGGTGCTGATGGCGCTATGCGTTAACCCAGACAGTTCGGCGGCACGACGCTGCGAAAGACCCAATTGCTGGCGGATCTCTGACAAACGTTTACCCGGCGCCAGGCCGTCATCGCTCATAATTGCATTTCCTTAACTGTAGTGGTCAGAGTCGCTGTTTTTCAGCGAGGTGGTTCTGACAAGCGGTGATAAAACCTTCAAGTAACAAACGCGACAGGGCGTATTCGCTACTGTTCCATTCCGGGTGCCACTGCACGCCGAGCGCGAAAGGATGGTCATGGACGCTGGCAGCTTCCACTAATCCATCCTGCGAGCGTGCTTCCACGCGCAGCTGCGGGCCAAGGGTTTTTGCGCCCTGACCATGCAAGGAGTTAACC
The DNA here is from genome assembly GCF_030333005.1 of Citrobacter sp. Cpo030. NCBI lineage: Bacteria > Pseudomonadati > Pseudomonadota > Gammaproteobacteria > Enterobacterales > Enterobacteriaceae > Citrobacter > Citrobacter sp. Cpo030. Next base: position 23,552 of record NZ_JAOWGT010000069.1, read on the forward strand.
CAAAACGTGCTGCAACCTGGTATTAACTGAGATAGCAATCCTCCCTGTTGAACCTGGACTTCATGAGATGGCGCATATTGCTGCTCCACCGGGAGTTCCGCATCTTCACGATGTTCCAGGAACTGTGAGTGATCGCACAGGCGACGATACAGAGTCCCGCCAGTGGCGACAACTAATTCCTGCAAGCCCCGGCAGATGGCGAAAATGGGAATGCGCCTTTCGAGCCCGGCGGTAATTAGCGCCATGCTCAGAAGATCACGCCCGGGATCGGCGTCAGACTCATCGCCATTTTCACCATAGAGGTGCGGCTGCACATTGCTTGGGCTTCCTGGCAGGAAGATACCGTCCAGTTTCGGTAACAGCGCGTTCAACAATTCGGGTTCCGCGAGCGCATGGGGAAGCGCTATCGGTAATCCACCGGCATTTAATACCGCATTCAGGTACTTTTCTTGCAGAGTCTGGGTCTGGTGACCCTTAAGCCTGTTCCTACACATCACTACACCAATAACTGGCTTGTCAAATATATTGCCCATGATCGACCTCACGTTTTGGAATAAATTATTGCCAAACGGATCCTTGTTGTGCCATTCCGTTCATTATTTTCTCAATCTAGCAGCGGAATAACCTTCTAGCAAACTTAATTTAACATTTGACAAACAATTTGTTTGCATCCAGAGTCGAAGGGTGGACATTATATTTAACAGTCAAATCACAGAACAGCTTACCAGGCCAACGGCGGTGAATCATGGAAACCAATATCGTAGAAGTTGAGAATTTTGTTCAGCATTCTGAAGAGAGACGAAGTAGCGCGTTTGCGCGCGAAGTTAAGCAGTATCTGGAACGCTATCCTAATACGCAGTATGTGGATGTGTTGTTAACCGACCTTAATGGCTGTTTTCGCGGTAAGCGCCTTCCCGTTGCGGGATTGCATAAGTTAGAGAAAGGCTGCTATTTCCCGGCATCCGTTTTCGCGATGGATATTCTGGGCAATGTGGTCGAAGAGGCGGGATTAGGCCAGGAGCTTGGCGAACCGGATCGGACCTGTGTACCCGTGGCAGGTACGTTAACCCCTTCGGCTGCCGATCCGGAATTTATTGCGCAGATGATGCTGACGATGCTGGATGAAGATGGCGCTCCCTTTGACGTTGAGCCGCGGAACGTTCTTAATCGACTCTGGCAGAAACTTCGCCAGCGCGGTTTGTTCCCCGTCGTAGCGGTAGAGCTGGAGTTCTATTTACTCGATCGTAAGCGCGATCCCGAAGGTTATTTGCAGCCGCCGTGCGCGCCGGGAACGGACGACAGAAATACCCAAAGTCAGGTTTACTCGGTTGATAACCTGAACCATTTTGCTGATGTGCTGAACGATATCGATGAACTGGCCCGTTTGCAGCTGATCCCGGCTGACGGCGCGGTGGCTGAAGCCTCCCCTGGGCAGTTTGAAATCAACCTCTACCATACCGACAACGTGCTCGACGCCTGCGACGACGCACTGGCGCTGAAACGTCTGGTACGGCTGGTGGCCGAGAAACATAAGATGCATGCCACGTTTATGGCAAAGCCTTATGAGGAGCATGCCGGTAGCGGGATGCATATCCACATCAGCGTCATGAACAATAAAGGCGAGAACGTGCTGGCCGATGCGAATGGCGATGATTCCACGTTACTTAAGCGTGCGCTTGCCGGGATGATTGATCTGATGCCCGCGTCAATGGCGCTGCTGGCGCCGAATGTAAACTCCTACCGCCGCTTCCAGCCGGGGATGTATGTTCCGACTCAGGCTTCCTGGGGGCATAACAACCGTACGGTGGCGCTGCGTATTCCCTGCGGCGACCGTGATAACCATCGGGTTGAATATCGCGTAGCGGGGGCTGATGCCAACCCGTATCTGGTGATGTCGACCATCCTGGCGGGGATCCTTCACGGTCTGGATAACGAGTTGCCATTGCAGGAAGAAGTAGAAGGCAACGGACTGGAGCAGGAAGGGTTACCGTTCCCGATTCGCCAGAGCGATGCGCTGTGGGAGTTCATGCAAAACGATCATCTGCGTGAGTTGCTCGGGGAGCGGTTTAGCCATGTGTATCACGCCTGTAAAAACGATGAACTTATCCAGTTTGAACGTCTGATAACCGACACTGAAATTGAGTGGATGCTGAAAAACGCCTGACCATTCGTTTTACAGGTCATTGAAAAAGAAGTCGCATCATGCGGGCTGAGCGGAGCCAGCCCGTAAAAATTGCAGGAATACCTGCCATTTCCCGGATGTCGCGTAATGGAGCGCGGGCGACAACGGGTCTTCAGATAACCGACAGAGTTTGTGACGAGGAAATGTGATGATGCCAATGTTTAAAAACCCGCCCCGCGTGAGCATCCATGGCTCCCGCAGTAATTACGGACCGCATCTGTGCCGTACAACATTGACGCCTTTCTTATGGCTTTCCTCCCCGACACGACCCAGGTCTGCTGTACCCACGTTTCGAACGCAGATCTGGACTCGTCGCGGGGAGGAAAGCTATGTCGACTAATTCTTCTGCGGATCTCTCTGCTCAGCCGGGCAAAGCACAGCTGCGTAAATCCCTCAAGCTGTGGCAGGTGGTGGTGATGGGGCTGGCCTATCTTACACCGATGACGGTGTTTGACACCTTTGGCATTGTTTCGGGTATCAGCAATGGCCATGTTCCGGCTTCCTACCTGCTGGCCCTGGCGGGCGTTTTGTTTACCGCCATCAGTTATGGAAAGCTGGTGCGCCAGTTTCCACAGGCCGGCTCGGCCTATACCTATGCACAAAAAGCGATCAACCCACATGTCGGGTTTATGGTTGGCTGGTCGTCACTGCTTGACTACCTTTTCCTGCCGATGATTAACGTACTATTGGCGAAAATTTACCTTTCCGCGCTGTTCCCGGGGGTTGCGCCTTGGATTTGGGTGGTAATGTTCGTCGCGATCCTCACCGCGGCCAATCTGAAAAGCGTTAATCTGGTAGCGAACTTCAATGCGCTGTTTGTACTGGTGCAGGTGGCGATCATCGTGGTGTTCATTTTCCTCGTGGTGCAGGGGCTGCACAAAGGGGAAGGGGTTGGGACCGTCTGGTCGCTGCAACCGTTTATCAGCCAGAATGCGCATTTGATCCCGATTATCACCGGGGCGACCATTGTCTGCTTCTCGTTTCTCGGCTTTGACGCGGTGACGACGCTCTCTGAAGAGACGCCGGATGCTGCGCGCACCATCCCGAAAGCTATTTTTCTTACCGCGCTGTACGGTGGGCTGATCTTCATTGCCGCCTCGTTCTTTATGCAACTGTTTTTCCCGGACATTAGCCGATTCAAAGACCCGGATGCGGCGCTGCCGGAGATTGCGCTGTACGTCGGCGGCAAGCTGTTCCAGTCTATTTTCCTGTGTACCACCTTTGTGAATACGCTGGCTTCAGGTCTGGCGTCGCATGCCAGCGTTTCGCGTCTGCTGTACGTGATGGGCCGCGATAACGTCTTCCCGGAGAAGTACTTTGGTTATGTCCATCCCAAATGGCGTACTCCCGCGTTGAACGTCATCATGGTTGGGATTGTGGCGCTGTCGGCCCTGTTTTTTGACCTGGTGACTGCCACGGCGTTGATTAACTTTGGTGCGCTGGTGGCCTTTACGTTTGTTAATCTCTCGGTGTTTAACCACTTCTGGCGTCGTGAAGGACGCAAGCATACCTGGCAGGAGAAGCTGCACTATCTGGTATTGCCAATGGTCGGTGCCGCCACGGTTGCCGTACTGTGGGTGAATCTTGAGGTGACATCGTTGACGCTGGGGCTGGTATGGGCCGGCGTCGGGCTGGTGTATCTTGCCTGGCTGACCGGACGTTTTCGCAAACCGCCGCCGCAGTTTGACGCCGCGAAAACTGAACGGGTATGGGAGTGATGGATATGGAATCTGCAGAGATCTGGTAATGACGATTAATATTTAGCAGGGGGCCAGATTTACACCATCGGATGTGAAAGTCGGCCGTAGCTTTCGGCTAGTCAAATGAAAAACGGTATGCCACGGTGGAGAGTCGTGGCATACCTGCTTAGCGGTGTTGTTTACTGAACCGCAAGTCGATTTTTTTCCCTGATGAGATTGATCATTTCCATTTGCTCGTGGTTTGCCCTTACTAACAAACCGTCCAGAACGGCATCGTTATATTGTTCACTCGAATAGGTTAATTCAAATAACCCCATCTTAATAATAATATCGCGAACTGCTTCATTTGGATCGTTAGCAAGTCTCAGTCGGATTTTCTGGTTGCTTCGTGGAGCAAGGAACCCACTAAACAGGCACCGAGCCAAATCGCTTCGAATCGTGACATCAGGATCATTTGCCAGTTGCTCTTGCACCAGAAGAGAGAGCGGATTCATACGATCTGATTCTTCAATCAACTTTCTTTTAACGCTGTTATCTATATCCTTTGCCAACAATATCTGGACCTCTGGCGTTAACCTTTTATTTTTCGCCAATGCGAGCCTTATTCTGAAATCGTTATCTTTTATCAACCGATGCTGCACTTCTTCACTCAGTGGCGAATTGAAAAGTCCTTCCGAACCTTTAGCCAGTGCTTCCCTAACACAAATGGTATCATCTTCTACCAGTATGAGTTGTGCCGACGGATGCAGTTTAGGATAAGAGGCCATTTTCTGGCGAATTGACAGATCGCTATCTCTGGCAAGAAGGGTTTGTGTTAGAGGATTCAGTGTAAAGAGATAGTTTTCCTCCTCTGGTATCAGGTGGGCACGTACTCTTTGGTCTCTATCGTTTGCCAATTTCACCTGAACTGCTTTTCCTGGGCTTTGTGAGGCCGCAACTGCGCAGCGTACTTCGACAGATTTATCGTTCGCCAGTTGCCATTCGATCTCGCGATCTGTCCACCAATCACGTAACAGGGCGATGCGAACCTTGTCTTCATCATCAAGGAGCAGTTCGTGGAGAATCTTAGTATTCGTATTTTGGTTGGCCGCCAGTTTCTGACGCACATTGGCCTCTTTGTGCGTAACCAACTCTTCTTGCCCATCCCGACTCAATGCCGGGTTACTGGCCAACGCTTCGAGTATCTCTACGCTGCAGTTCTCCAGATTCAGGATTTTATTCTGTAGGGTTTCCGATAGAGCGGAATTACCAGCCAGCGCTAGCGCGATTTTTGACACACTCTTCGTTGATGGTAAACCTGAGTTTGCCCTCATGCTGGCTAAAATCGACTGTACGTTTTCCATCGCCGTGGCCAGACTGTTTACCGCCAATTCTGTTTGATAGATGCGTTCCATTAACGGTTCGCCGATTTGTGGGTTGCCCGCTAGATTCTCATGTATCGAAGCTGAGCCCGTGTCGTAAAGCTGTGTATAGTACTCTTCATTGAGATGCTGATTTAGTGCAAGCGCCAGTTGTACTTCCTCTTCATCCTTTATTAATTTACCAATGATGGGGGCGGTAAGGGCATTGTTCCTGGCCAGTTGAGCACGGATTTCGCTATCATGCATTTCAGCGAGCTGCGCCATGATTGGCCCCGTCAGGTTGCGATTACCTGCTAACGCGTAATGCACTTCCTGGTTACCGTTATCCAGCAATTGCTGTTGAGTTAATGCACTTATAGTGGAGTTACTTGCCAGCTCTTTTTGAACATCGTAGATATCATTGGCTAGTCGCTGTTGTACTTCACTCGGTAGATTTTCAGTGTAAGCTAACGATTTTCGAACCTGATGGTTTTGGTCCATCGCGAGATGATGTATAGCTTTCTCTGGCAGCGAATTGCGCCAGTGTACCAGGCGTGCGCGAACATCATCATCGCTATCATCCATTAAGGTACAGATCGTGTCGTCCGCAATGTTAGTATTGCCAGCTAATGCCTCACGTACTTCTGTGCAACTGTCTTTGGTCAGTTGTTCCTGAACCTCAGGGTGAAGAGCGTAATTGCTGGCAAGGGCAATACGAATTTTTTCTGACGGATGCTGGCTCAAATTGTTTTGCAACAGGGCGGTATCAAAGTGTTTGCTACCGGCGAGTTCTCTAAGAACTTCATCTGTGTCCTGGAGCAAAGAGTTTAATGCGGGATTGGACAGATTGGGGTGTTCGGCAAGCTTGCGACGAACCGAGACATGCGTATCCTGAGTCAGCCGTATCTGTGCGGTTGCAGTCAGGTTGGGGTTAGACGCTAATGACTCCCTAACTTCCGTACATTCATCTTTTGCTAACGCGAGTTGTACAGCTTCCGCGAGTAATCCTTCACGGCGGCGTTTAGCCAGTGTTTCACGCACGTCCTGATCGCTGTCCAGCGTCAGGATCTGTTGTACCGTTTCGCTAAGCCCATCAAGATCTGCTAGATCTTCACGCACGGTAAAATCGCGGTCCCTTGCCAGTATTTCCTGCACCTCAGGGTGAAGATTGCTATTGCGCGCCAGACGTCGGCGAATAGAGACTCTGGAGTCTTTCGCAAGTTGTAATTGCATTAATTTACTGAGATTTTTATTGGTAATAATCATCTCGCAAACGTCTAATTCTGGATCACGCATTAAATGTTGAAGCAATGTACTATCTGTGCTGTTGCTGGCGAGCTGGAGTCGATGTTGAATAGTGAGCTGAAGCCGTTCGAATTGTGTTGCCATCAGATCATGCGGTGCATTTGCATGCATACAGGCCAGATGTAAAAGATCGATTTCAAACTCAGGCTGGTCATTAACAATGTTAATACGTTGGGTGAGTACCTGCTCAGGACAGTTCGGGTTACGATATACTGCTTTGCGTACGTTCAGGTCTGCATCTGCCGCCAGTTTTTCCAGTAAATCATCCGGACAATCTTCGCTATTAGCGACCTCTGCGCGGCGCAACGAGTTTGCACTATCCGCCATCTGAATCATCTGCGCTACGCTAAGACCATCGCTGGTGGAAGCTGGTTTGAGCTTGAGTTTCTCAAACAGCTCTTCGTATTGGGCAACCTGTTCACGCAGGGTCTCACGTAACGGAACTGTAAGCTGGATAGCTGCTTCCAGATCTTTCAGCTCCAACTGGCGGTTTTCAAGGAATGCTATTTCTCGAGCTTCGTTGATAGCATTCTGAATATCTGCACCTGCATAATCACGGCACTGTGTTACCAGCTTATTGCGTTCATTCTGGGTCAGTTCAAGCGACTCACCTTTCAGATGGATGTCCAGAATAGCTGCTCGCTCTACGCCGTTGGGGAATCCGACGTAAAACACCTCATCGAATCGCCCTTTACGCAGCAACTCTGGAGGGAGCACGGTAATATTGTTAGCAGTGGCAATGACAAATACCGCACCGGTTTTTTCTTGCATCCAGGTAAGAAAATAGCCGAAAAGTCGTGAGGAAACCTCCGAACCACTGCCACTGTTCATGCCGACAAAGGCTTTTTCCAGTTCGTCGATCCACAAAATACAGGGGCTAATTGATTCTGCCATTGTTAGCGCCCGACGCATATTATGTTCACTTTCTCCGACGTACTTACCCAATAATGAGCCGATATCAAGACGTAGAAGTGGCAACTGGAATAAACCGGAGGCTGCTTTGGCCGCAAGAGACTTCCCACAACCGGGCATACCGGCGATAAGTACACCTTTAGGCGCCTGTACGCGTGAATCGCGAGCTTCACTCAGGCGGCGGAAAATCTGGGCGCGGCGAGTGAGCCAGGTTTTAAGGTTCTCAAGACCGCCGATGTCAGTTGCATTTTCGATTACGTGCAGCATCTCAAGCACGCCGCTTTTTGCGATAATCTGCTCTTTCCCATGCTGGATAAGAGCCAGCGCCTCGTCATTAATTTGTTCATGCTGTTGACGAACTAGTGCTAATACTGATCGGATCTCTTCCTGGTTCAATCCGCAACACGCAGTATGCAGGCGCTGATGCATATTTTCCGGGACAAACAGATCAAGCATCTGGCAAAAACTGCTGAGCTGCTGGTTAATTTCCTCACCTTGGGGCAGTGACAGGGGGAGCAGGGTGATTTGCGACTCGATTTGTACTGGGATGTGCAAAGTTTCTGAAACAAGTACGACAACAGTTTTGCTCCGGTGGTGGCGCTGAATGCGGTTGAGCAATTGCTTTAACCGTGCAACGGCGAGTGGCTGGTTTTCCAGTGCACTGCGGGCATCTTTAATGATGAAGAGTTTTCCGTCCAAATCGTCATCGAGCAGCGAAGGTAAACTTTCTGCAAGTTCGGTGGTCTGACTCTGCGTGTTCCGAGGCTGTTTGTTACGGAAATCAACCCAGCCATATCCAAGATTCCACTCTTTTGGATACAGTGTCAGTTCTGTACTTATTTCTTGTAATAGAGTATCAACTCGGCTTTCTTCGCCGGAGTGGATGTAAAGCCCTGGATATCCAGCGAGGATATGGGATTTAATCTTGGTCTTAAGTTCGAGCAGATTCATCAGTATTTACCAGAATGAGAAAAGGTTTGAGGCAAAGTTACTGATACCCCGGCTAAAGGACTTAATGGCACGACCCGCGTTTTCAGTAACACTGGCAATGACCTTGGCAGCTGTTTTGGCAACAACCTTGCCCGCGCTATAGACGATTTCACCAATTTGCCCACCCGCAATACCACCTGCGACACCGCCAACAAACCCTCCAACGGCGGTACCAACTGGACCTAATACGGTACCAATCGCTGCGCCCAACGTGGCCCCCTCCGTTGCACCAGCAATTGCCATTGTCGTGGTTATAGTGGTGTTACCGATGGCATCGAGCGCTTCCTCTCCAGTCAGTTCACCTTTGCCCAATTTATAAAGTACCTTTGCATTCTGTATGCCCACGCAGACGATATTGGTAATTAGGCCCGCAGGAGTACTGCGTAATGCTGCGCCAAGAAAGCCGTTCTTGACAGCGACTACGACCGCTCCGGAAATAGCAACCTGTATAGCTGTTTGCGTACCGGTACGCAGCGAGCTTTCGAAAAACTCGTTGAGGTCTTCATTGGTGGATGGATTTTCACGACCGTTCAGGCGATTCCAGGCACGCCTTGCAAGGATTCTGGCTCCCTGCATACCCACCGCAATACAGGCACCGAGCATAGCCTGTTTACCAATTTGCTTGGCAATATCAATACGATTAGTGTCATTCCAGTCGTACTGACGTGCTTCGGCATCTTGTTGAGCTTTTTTCTGTAATTCTTTTGCTTCCTCTTTAGAAAGTGGCTTAGAAGACACTCCGTCAGCTTCAATAACCTCTGTGCTGTTGGCCACATCTGCGCCTTGCCCCTCGGGAACTAGCGCTTGTTGATCGTTATAGTCGCCCCGATTGAGCTGTGTATTTGTAGCGTTTGAGTCAGCACCATATTTCGACTGATATTTGCAGACCACATTGCCGTTGCCGTCAACAATCTCAATATCAACGGAGTTTAGCTCCTGTGAACCAACAACCCGTGCACGATACGGACTGCCTTTGGTGGTTGCATCAATATTAAATGTATCGACGTGATGCTGTTCCGCAACAAGACCATCTAGATTGGGGTTTTGGTTGATATTCCCGGCCTGCGTGGTGATTGTTTTGCGCGCATTTTCGTTAGCGTCTACCAAGGCGCTATCGATAAGGCTGGCGTATTGGCCTACGTGTACCGAACCGGAAACTGCTGCATTTTTTTCTATCTCGCCAGCCAACCAGGAGGCACAGCTACGACCTTTATCCATATGCTGCTGTAATGAGTCGCGAGACTGGTTAAAGGCTTCCGTAGACCGTATTATCTGCCGACGAGTGTTTAGTAACTCTTCTTCGTTTTTCCAGATCTGTGGATATTTACGAAATTCATCATCCAACCATTGCCCTAATGGCTGATCGCCGCGAGCCTGGCAGGAGGTTACAAAAGAGCTAATAATGGATGCGGTCTGCTCTGGAGCATTAATCTCCTCTACAACTTGTAATTCTACCTGTGTGATGGGGGAAAATTCATCATCGTTAATGTTCTGTGCGAGATTATTATTTTGTTGTGCCATCATTTTTACCGTTAAATCTGCTGTGTGATATATCATCAAATGACTATGATAATTGACGCAAATGATATTAGCCGTAATGCTAAATGCAGACTAGCGCAGGGATCACTAATATTGATTATGAACTCTATGACTAAGGTAGCCAAAATCTTCAGGTTGCCACCCGATTTGAAGCTTCTTGGTTAGTTTCTCATCAGGAGTTAATTTCGGGGAAATACCGCGTTTTTAAGGCTAAACCAGCCTATCATGCAGGAAAGTCCTTCTCGCCGTTTTTTTTGCACAATACAATATCTCCATATGGGGGAGTGTTAATCTCCATATGAATTTCAAAAAATCTCTGAAAAAAACCCTTATTTTTAGGAGGGGGGAGGCTCTACAACTCATGGCTGTATGGCAATATCTGTAGACTGATTGGTAGCAACTACATAATGTTATGACGTTAAATTGCATGGTGTTTTGCTTAATTAATATGCAGTTTTCGTTAAGGGAATAAAAAAACCGGCACGGGAGCCGGTAAGTGAATCAATGTAGGAATATAATTATTATTATAATTACTGAATTATAATTCAGCCAACTCAATAGGAACGGGTTTCCCTATATGGTATCCCTGTAACCAACCAATACCCATCGTAATTAGCATCTTTTCAATTTCCTCATTTTCAACAAACTCAGCGACTACTTCCATGTTTTTGAGTTTTGCTACTTCGCAGAAGGATCTGACAGCGCATCGACTAAATTCATCGGTCAGTATATTACGGATGAAGGAGCCATCAATTTTCAGAATATCTGCGTCTAACGTTCGTAGTCGTGAATAGCTTGACGCTCCTGTGCCAAAATCATCAATAGCAATTTTAGAACCGGCTTTACGTAGTGCTCTCAGAACATCAGTGACATTTGCGTTGTCAATGATATCTGACTCAATGACTTCAAAAATTATACGTTCAGGTGCTATTGAGTATTTTCTAAACAATGTGAAAACATTATCAAGAAAATCGATTTTATTAAGTGAATCTGGCGTCAGATTAATGGAGAAATGACTGTTCGGGTCAGATTTCTGCCGTGACTGTATAAAACGAAATGTTTGCTCTATGACAGTGATATCCAGCGCAGGAAGTAATCCTGCCTCGCGAGCAACCGGTAGGATGGTATCTGGAAAGATTAACTTACCATCAACCATTTTTATCCGAATAAGTATCTCGTGATAACGTGTCAGTCCCGTGGTTGAAACGATCGGCTGAACAACCAGCATCGTTGAGACTATGGGTTGAGCCATAAGTTCAAACGACTTTCTATCAATTGCTTTTTGCAACATATGGCGAATGACCGCCTGACTGACAATTTTATCACCTGGCACTTGCGGGCTGAGTAACAACGGTTGCCCCTGCATTAACGAGATGTAGCTTTGGGTATTAAGATGCTTAATTGCTTGAGATAAATTTTTAATCAGGTTTTTCTCGGTGGTATATGCCACACCACAAGATAGTCCTAATTGGTAGTCCTTCCAGATAAAGCGAAAAGAGTTTAGGTCCTTGTAGAGATCAGGAATGTCAGGGACAGCATTAAGGCGAAGAATTATTCCATGACCTGGTGCGTAATAAATATCACCTGTACCCTTAATCAATTTACGTACATATGCGCTTAGCGCTTTTACAAATTCAAAACGGAATTCTATTCCATGAGTTTGTTCCAGCGTATTCAACTCTGTACAACGGATGTAACACAAGCACTCTGTTGCGTGTTTACGGATGTCCATTTGCAGGGCCTGAAAGTTAGGCAGTCCAGTGTTAGGCTCTGATCTAAAAAGTTGTTTGAGGCGGCGAAGATATTTTCGGTTATGAACCACAAGTACACCGGTAACAACAATCGTAAGAGAAAAGACAAACACTATCGTGGAGGAAATCACGAGACTATGTAAATAATTATCATAGTTAGCAGGCGGAATATAGCTGTTTATATAATATCCCAACAGGATGAGCATTGTTACCCATACAGGGGATATCAAAGCATGGCCAATGCAGATCACTCCCCATAGCATTACTGGAAGTAACCACAGTAATGAATAGTCTGTAAATATAAGAATATCTTCTCTGATGACGATCAAAGCGGACATAATGCAGAGTAACAGCACCAGCCATAATACTTGATACAGAATAGGAGGGCCGGATTTTATCAGCGCCTTTACTTGTCTAATGTATAGAATGCACCATGCAGGATTTTGAACGCTTCTAAGCAACAGATAACAAAAAGGGATGCCAGTCAGGCAAGAGTTCATCAGCCACTGTAAGTTAATTAATGTTTGTAGTGTAAAAAGGTTTGCGATCGGTGCAGAGGCTGTGTTCGATTGGAACCAGTGATCAATCGAGATGAATAGTAAGGCGTTGCAACACACGAGCCAGACAATACGCTGGGTTGTAAGCTGGCTACGACCAAAGCTAACCGCGCCTCGTTTGCCTGTCGAGAAAAAGTAGAGTGTCTGGCTAATGAGAGCAGCCAGTAGCTGAGCCGTTAGTGTGAATACCGAAGATAAAGAGTAAGAGTAAAGCGCATACAAGAAAAAGGTAGCCAAAATTGGCAGTGCCTTTTGCCGGTATAAAACCAGCAGTGCAGAAATGAGAGGTAAAGTGAGATCGTAAAAATGCAGTGTTATACCCGCAACATCCTCTTGCTTACTGAGATGACCTGCGACCAGCTGTAATGCAAAAAACGCGATGCCGACACAAAAATAGTCTCTAAATGTATTAATGAAATTTATACTTTCCGTTTTTCTTAGCAATATCATCATTCGCAATTCTCAGTGAGTTATCACCGTTCTCGATTTAAGTCATCTACTTAAAACAGGTTAGACTAGAGGTTTGAAATGTGTATTTTTGGATGTTTTCGCTAATTGAAAACTATTCTAAAATATGTTATATGGATTTTTTAAATGTAACCATCGATAATTTCACTGTGTTTCACAACGCAGGGGAGAACAATCTTTGTGGCTGTACTGATAATAAAAGTTGCGTCAGAAGTCATTATTTAAGACAGAATATACGATCGATAATAACGATCAATATAAATTTTTTGATAGATTTTATCGATAGGCTTAGCAGATCATAAATACCATGAAAGATCGATGAAAGCTATTAAAGTGTTATCTTTTAATGGTATTTATTTCATAAATGTTAATTAGGTGCTTTGTTTATTAAAATTTAACCTACGGAGGCATCTTTCTAAGGGAATCATTTTTTTATTGCCAGGAAAGTGAGTTTCCCCACCTTCCCACAACACACTCAATTGTTAATCATTAACGAGGCTGCTGCTGTGTCGCGCAGTGAATACCGCCGCCACCGGCAGCGATACCGTCGATATTCAACTGAATAATTTCACGATCGGCAAACAGATCCTGCAAAATAGTATGGGTATTACGATCGGTGCGCTTATCGCCAAATTGCGGTGCAATGACGGCATCATTACACAGATAAAAATTGATATACCCCGCGGCGAAATCATCGCTCGCATAAGTCTGGCGGATGGTAGAAGGTCCTTCCAGCGTGACTACCTCCAACCGTCGGCCTTTGGCATCCGTGGCGGCCCGTAATATGTCCAGATGACGTCGGGTGATCGCGTAATCAAAGGATGACGGATCCTGCTCAAGACCCGCCACCACCATACCCGGATGCGTGAATCGGGCGTAAAAATCTGTATGGCCGTCGGTAATATCCTTGCCGGCAATACCCGGCAACCAGATGATTTTCTCCAGACCTAGCAGTCGCTTAAGTTCTTCTTCGCATTCGGCTTTGCTGACGCCAGGATTACGGTTGGAGTTAAGCACGCAGCTCTCGGTAATAATCGCCGTGCCTTCACCATCTACCTCAATACCGCCACCTTCCAGTGTTAGCGCCGAGCGAATAAACTCGGCATGAATGTAATCAGTAACAAATTCAGCCACATCGGCATCTCGTTCGTGCTCTTGCTTATTGCCCCAGCCGTTGAAATTAAATCCCACTCCGCCGAGCGCGCCGCTGGCGCTTTTCACAAACACCGGCCCGGTGTCGCGGATCCACAGATCGTCTATTGGGTGAACCAGAAGATTGACTGACGGCCCGCACAGACGCGCGGCGAGCTCGCTGTCTTCTTCGCGTACTAACATATTCACGGGTTCAAATGCGGCGATGGTTTTGGCAACTAACGCCAGGTTTTTCTGCACCACCGGTAGCAGATGAGGCTCCCAGATCTCCGCACTGGCACCAAACGCCATCCAGGTTGCCGCATGCGGTGCGCCTTCATCTGGCATTTGCCAGCGGCGGTTCTCTGTTGCGCGGGCAAGTTGGCTAAAGCTGAAGCCCGTCATACCGGCGAGTAGCATACTCGTTGAAGTCACCAGGCCTTGTCTGACGAATGAACGTCTTGTCATCATAGGATTAACCTTTGCGTATTTTTACCTGATATCAGGTGAATGAAATAATAATAGATAATAAATATTCTGCGTATTTTAAATATTGAATAATAAATAAAGTGATCGCGGGTAAATTTTATGCGAAATATAGCACAAGAGATATGCGTTGCAATCTCTTAGTTTTATATAATGAGTGAAGCTGGCTTCTATTAAAATTTCTCAACTATATATTTATATATAATTTATATTCATCAGCATGAACATATGTCACGCCGTTGGCTCTGAGCCCTCGTCTGGCGGGCCTTGCCGTGGATTGTGATCTGGCCGATTGTTCTGTTGTATTTATTAATGCCATGAACCGTGTGGACTATAGTAAAGATGGCCGTTATTTTTCATCATTAATAACCGTGAGTGGGGGATGTGAATGAAGAAGATACTGATGCTGGTCGGAGATTATGTCGAAGATTATGAAACGATGGTGCCTTTTCAGGCTTTGCAAATGCTTGGGCATCGTGTGGATGCCGTCTGTCCGGATAAAAGTCAGGGTGACTACGTTCAAACCGCCATTCACGATTTTGATGGGGCGCAGACATACAGTGAAAAGCCGGGGCATCGTTTTACGTTAAATGCGAATTTTGCCGAGGCGCGGGCCGCCGATTACGACGCACTGTTGATCCCCGGCGGGCGTGCTCCGGAATATCTTCGACTGAATCCGGATGTCATTAAGCTGGTGCAAGATTTCAACACTGCCGGTAAACCTATCGCCGCAGTTTGTCATGGGCCCCAACTGTTAGCGGCGGCGGGGGTGTTAGAAAACCGGACCTGTAGCGCTTATCCGGCCTGTGCGCCCGAGGTTCGTCTGAGCGGTGGACATTATGCCGATATTGGCATTGATCAGGCCCATGTTGATGGCAATCTGGTGACGGCACCAGCATGGCCCGCGCATCCGCAATGGTTAGCTAAATTTGTTGAAGTATTAATGAAGTAAGCGATGATGCGATGAAAAAGTCGGTATAACCTGCCAGGCTATACCGACTGCATTTATTACCTCTGCATGAGTGCGAACACGCCCCACCCGATATATTCCCGGGTGAATGCAACGTGGCGGACTGGTGAACTTCTCAGTTGCTCTCTGACTTCGGCGGCAAACTCATCGTCCGGATTTGCCTCCAGCCACCGGCGCATTGTCAACCATTTTGCCGCCTCGTATCTGTCCCAACCTTCCTGGTCAGCCAGTACCATTTCCACCACGTCATAACCGAGCAGGTCGAAAGACGAAACGCGTTCTGGCAGAGAAAGAAAATCGGCTACTGAAGTCGCGCCGCAAGCCATAGCGATCTCCTCCGTTGCGGGCATCTGACGCCAGTACGGTTCGCCGATGAGCAGGATCCCGCCTGGTTTGAGACTTTGTTCCAGCTGTTTGATCGTTCCGGCAACGCCGCCGGCAATCCAGGTTGCACCAACGCAGGCGGCAATATCGAATTTTTCTTCGGCGATATAACCTGTTGCATCGGCATGAATAAAACGCACGTGCTCAGTGACGCCCAATTCACTTGCCCGCAGGGTGGCTTGCTCACTGAATAACTGGCTCATATCGATACCAACGCCGGAAATTCCATGATCCCGTGCCCAGGTGCACAACATCTCGCCCGAGCCGCTGCCGAGATCCAGGATGCGGGTTCCTGGGGGCATCCGTAAAACTTGACCTAACGTCGCATATTTTTGCGCGGTGAACGGATTATGAATGCGATGTGCGCTTTCGCTGATCGTAAAAATCTTCGGGATATCCATCTCTCTCTCCTTAGCGATTATCCAGTTGGGCGCGAACGTTGTTCAGCCCGGTGGTATTGATGCGGTAGGGCTGACCATTAACGGATTTGATCAGTTTTTTCGTTCTGAGTTTTTTGAATACGTCGAGCGTGCAGTCGCAGAGCAGTAACCCTTCGCGGCTATAGCATTCGACGGAAGTGACACGACCAGATGCATCGCGGACGTGAGCAATACGGCCACCTTTGGCGAGAACGTGTAAGGTACGTTGTTCCTGACGGGATAAATTCATACTGGAAAACCTGTTTAATCATCATGTGCAAAACGTGCAAACACACAGCGGTGTCCGCATTCGATTTCGGCGCATTGATAACCAGTCCGGCCTGAAAAGGTCGGTAAGCTGATTATCTGATGATTACATTCTCCAGCATCAAAGCCTCGGGTTGAGTTGATAGGTATTTATCTGCTGAATCATACCAGTATGGGCAAGTAGGGGAATCGTCCTGTCGGGAAAATGTGATCTATGACGAAAAATTGCGTTTAGCTTATTTTATAATTTTTTAACTCTCGTTAGCTGAGCGGTGTATGAATATATTAAATTTATTGAACATTCAGACATCGTCAGTAGTGGTATTGGCCGTAATGATGTGTTGTTAGTCCCAGTTGCGTAATACTATAGATTAGTGATGTTTAATTTTCCCCTATCCTAATTTTGTTTTATTTGATAAACATGTCTTTATTATAAAAAGGATTTTTAATGGTGTTTTCTTTTAATTCTTTTTAAGAATTTTCTTAACGTCATGAAGTGTGTATACTCAATCCAGCAAGAAGCTCTTCTGTTATCATCAAAACTATAAAAATGTCCTTAACACCCGTATTACCTCTGCCCTGAATCTCTTCTCAGGGGAGAGGTTTTTTTTGCCTGTGTATAATTTTGATAATCGTCATAAATAGATAATTTAATATTATTGTTCTTGTTGTTTTGCATTAGTGATGACGAAAGATTTTGTTCTGTGAACCATACGGTAATGTTGAAATAGTATCGCTATGAATCTATTTCATGATGAATAGTGTGATTTCATCTTTATTTGTAGGGGTATTATATAGTTTTTCTTATAACTGTCTGTTTTTAAGCGTTATGTTAATTCTCGCTTTTGAAGTAATTGTGATTTTGTTCACGGATTTTATTGCGTTAAGTGGCTATTTGTAGAGAGGTGCAAACGGTTGCATGTTGCTGTTACAGCATTCGTTCATTAAAAAAATATAGCGATGGTATGTCTTGTGTCGGTGTCGGGGGCAAGAATCTAAATGATTTTTATTATCCCTTAGGCATACGAATGCCGTTTATGACTTCTGTTAGCTTAACACCATGGAAAATGTAGTAAAAACAGACAGGGAATATGATTTTATCAATCAAATGGAGTTTTTAATTACTGGTATAATTACTGGCCTTTTTTATCTTCCTTTATATAAATCGTTGTCGTAACACCCATAAAATCAGCGTTCTGGGATGAGCGCTGATTTTATTTTGTTCTCAGATTATTCAACCCACGCTGTATGCAGGTCTTCTCTTGCAGTACCTCGTAAATGATACATTAAAGGATCTCCTGGAATGGATATTGTTGAACGCTTTATTAACTACACGAAAATCAATACCACGACCTCAAGGGAAAATGGTGCTAATGGGATAATGCCTTCTTCACCTGGTCAAATGGAACTGGCAAAACTACTTGCAGTAGAACTTGAAGCATTAGGAATGGAAAACATTGAGGTCAGGGATACCGCTATTGTGACCGCGACCTTACCTGGAAATACCGATGACACGATCCCTGTCGTTTCCTTTTTTGGTCATCTGGATACCAGCGCGGAACAGACCGCGGACACAAATGCGCAACGTCTTCACTACAGCGGTGGGGATTTGTGTCTGAATCAAGAGCTGAATATTTATCTGCGTGAAAGTGAATTTCCGGAACTGAAAAATTATGTCGGCGATGACCTGCTGGTGACGGATGGTACCAGTCTGCTAGGGGCTGATGATAAAGCCGCCATCGCCGCGATTATGAATGCTCTGGAGTACCTTGTCGCGCATCCGGAGATTAAGCATGGGCCGGTGAAGGTCGGTTTTGTTCCTGATGAAGAGCAGGGATTACGGGGAGCAAAAGCGTTTGATGTTGCTGCGTTTGGCGCTGATTTTGGCTATACCCTGGACTGCTGCGGCATTGGAGAGTTTGTCTATGAGAACTGGAACGCGGGTGATGCGGAAATCATCTTTACCGGCCAGTCCGCGCACCCTATGTCGGCCAAAGGTAAGCTGAAGAACTCTCTGCTGATGGCGCATAAGTTTATTGCGATGCTGCCCGGAGGAGAGGCGCCTGAGTATACGGAAGGACGCGAAGGGTATTACTGGGTAAAACAGCTTCAGGGTAACAGCGCCCGTACGGTACTTAAGCTGGATATCCGGGATTTTACCGAAGAAGGGTATAAGGCGCGTATGGCATATATCCGCCAGCTTGCCGTCAGCACCTGCGCGCTGTGGGGAGAAAACAGCGTGGTCTGTCATTTAACCGATCGCTATGCCAATGTGTTCAATAGCTTGCAGGGCGATGCACACTACCCGATTGATATTGCGTTACGCGCGTATCAGAAGTGTGGCATTACCCCGCAACCTGTCGCCATGCGTGGTGGGTATGATGGCGCAGTGCTATCGCAGAAAGGACTGCCTTGCCCGAATATTTTTACCGGTGCTCATAACTTTCATTCAATTTATGAATATCTACCGGTGCGTTCACTGCGAGCCGCCAGCGATGTGGTGGTAGCGGTCATTGAGGAAACCTTTGCTGAGTTCGCGCAGAGGAGAGCTCAGTCATGATTCAGGTGTTAATTGCCCTACTGGTTATCGTGGTGGTCGCGCGTCTGATACTGAAAGGTTATCGCGCTGAACCCGTGCTGTTCATTGCGGGCCTGGTGTTGATGATTTGTACGGCGTTAACCGGATGGGGTTCTGTATTACCGAAGGGCGTCGCCAGTACGGGGATTTCATTTCTCGATCCTTTCGAGGTGATGCGCGATCTCTTTAGTACGCGTGCTGCCGATCTCGGCCTGATGATTATGGCGCTTATGGGATTTGCGCATTACATGGATCATATCGGGGCAAATGAAGCGGTTGTGCGGGTCGTGACGAAACCTTTGCGCGCGCTGCGTTCGCCCTATGTGCTTCTATTTTTCTCCTATCTGCTCGCCAGCCTCCTGCAGTTGGCTATCCCATCCGCTACCGGGCTTGCCGTATTGCTGATGGGGACGATGTTCCCCATTATGCTGGGGTTAGGGCTTTCTGCGGCCTCGGCTGCTGGGGTTATTGCCACCTCGCTTGGTGTGGCGTATACCCCGACGGCCATCGATGCTATCAGGGGATCTAAAGCGGTCAATATGGATGTGGTGGAATACGTTGTTTACCACCAGGGACCCGCAGCGCTGGCAACCGTGCTGGTCGTCGGCGTCTGCCATTTCTTCTGGCAGCGGCATTGCGACCGTAAAGCGGGGACGCTTCCACGGGAAATCGGTAGCGCTGAGGTGACTGATTCAGGAAAAGCCCCGGCTTTTTATGCGCTTCTCCCGATGCTTCCGATACTGATGGCGGTGGGATCATCGGGAATGTTCGTCAGTGGTATTAACTTGAATATTATCACCATTGTGCTCATTTCGATGGCTGTCTGCATGTTGATTGAGTGGCTGCGGGTGCGTGATTTAAAGTCAGTATGCGAAGGATTCAGCCATTTCCTTAAAGGCATGGGCACCGCCTTTACCGGGGTGGTTGGGCTACTGGTTGCGGCAGGTGTTTTTGCTCACGGGATTAAAGTTATTGGTGCCATTGATCAATTAATCCTGATGGCGGAGCACGTGGGATTACCTCCATTTGCTATGGCGGTGGTATTTGCGCTGGTGACACTGGCGGCAGCAATTATTATGGGATCGGGTAATGCGCCATTCCTTGCTTTCGTTGAGCTGATCCCGCAAATCGCGGCAAGTATGGGCGCTAACGCTGTTGCCATGATCCTGCCGATGCAGCAGGCATCACATATGGGGCGGGCAATTTCACCGGTTTCCGGCGTGGTGATTGCCGTTTCCAGTGGGGCGAAAATAACGCCATTTGATGTGGTTAAACGTACCGCCGTACCGTTGATTGTGGGCTTTGTAACGCATACCCTGATCATCGGTATTTTCTATTAACTTCGTCTGTAATAAGCAAACTTCCGGCTTGCTGAATGCCCGGTAGTTTGCTTTTTCTGTTTACAGGTCTCATCACAGAAGGTGATATTGATTACTGGTGATTATTATTAACCTTTATCTTTATCGCATTATTCTTATTAGTCATTGTTGAGCTACCCCGGATTAATGATTAATAAGTATGATGTATTATATTTGCACGTTTATTACATAGGGATAAGTTAATCTGGATCATATTTTGGCGATTTTAGTTGTAGTAATTTTTTAATAGAGTAATACAAGAATGACGTGGAATAACAATGATGATTTATTTGGGCAGGTTTAAGTGGTAAGGGATACTGGAAGAGTTAGTACGTTACGACATCATTATCAGGATGATCTTGAAGCCTTTACCTGGAGTGCGTTAGTCGCAATTGGTATTGCAATAAAGGATCATAAAATCTACTCTAAAATGTCAGAGCATCTATTCATTATGCATTGGCTGGCTATTGCAAAAAAAAGAAAAATCTTTTCGAAGAGCATTGTCAGTGAGCTTCAGTGGTTAATTGATGAGGGGAAGAAAAAAAGCCTCAATGCACAACTTAAATTTAAAATAGAATATTTGTACGCCACATCGAGCGGTGATGTGACAATGCAAAACGACTATTTTAAATTTACTCACACGATTGAAGTGTTGAGAAATAATGGATGGGAGAGCTTTTTGCTCACTCCGGAGAAGTGGCAAGGCCTTCATGAAAGTATTAAGGTCAGAAAAGGTGACTTTATTTTTATGGATGACACCCGGCTTCAGGAGTGCTTTGGCGTGCAGGGCGAGATAGTCAAACCTTTCTGTATTCGAGTGTACGGCGATACTGAGTTTGCAAAGTTAACGTTCATCAAACATAACCTGCCGGTTGAATTTGTGAAACATATTTCGAATGAGTTTTATTACTTCAATTTTCTTTCTGTTAAGTAATGCTTAACTGATATGGGGGACAAATTTCTGTTTGTTCAAAGAGTGTATTGATCTACCTGTGAAATTATCGGATATATACCACACGCAAAGGACAGCGAATGTTTACTCGAAAGTTAGTGATTACAACCGAATGGATAAGGTTGTCGGATACGCCAGACAATGTGTCCATTTCTTTTCGGGGCGTTCTTGAGATCGGTGAAAGCACGGTTGTGCCGGATGGCAACACACCTCTACTTCGCTTAGAAAATGAAATGGCACCTGTCGCCGTTGATGCATTGTCATGGGTGAGGGTGCCAGTTGAACGCCGGGAAAATGTTATCGTCTATATTTTCTGAATCCTGGTTTATAAATCCATTAATAATGTTAATGTCGATTTGTTCTTATTTTATTCCTCCCGGTGCAAGATGAGATGTCTGGCTGAACAATTCGTTGGGGATCACATCGCGGGTGAGAGCATTTGTAGCGCGTGTACATTATAAATAATGCCAAACACCGCCACCGCGAGTAGAAACAGGGAGGAGATAAAAACGCTGCGTCTGGCAAACCGCTCTGGCATCCAGCGTTTGAAAACTATGATGTAAAAAGACAGCACCGTAACATCAAAAATAACCCACACCAGCGTTAGCGTCAGAATGCTGGTGGTGAAATCTTGCGTAATGGCAATGAACTGGGGAAAAAACGCTACGAAAAACAAAATGTCCTTTGGGTTAGCGACCCCTGTCAGAAATCCATGGATAAGCCCGCTGTTATCGCGTTTTGGCGCACACAGTCCGGGGTTTGAGTCCCTGGCCCGCAGGCCGTTAATCGCCATCACACCGATATACAACGATCCCACAAGACCCAGTACGCCAAGCCATATCGCAGAGATTGAAACCACACCAGCTAACATCAGTGCAGCCAGAGCAATCAATACTAAAGAAGCGCCGTTAGTGCCAATCAGCGTGAGAAAGGCCCGGCGATAGCCGTGCTGCGACGCGGTGGTGGTAATCAGCGCCACGACAGGACCCGGAGTTAACAGCAGGGTTACTACGCTGAGGCTATAGGCAGCCAGTAAAGTGAAATTCATACCTGATTATCCTGATGATATTTTCCATCAGTATTCCGCCTGCGTGGCGCATTGAAAAACGAATAAAACTGCGCTCTACTGTGAGTAAAACTCAACATAGAAGCTGAGAATGACGCTACCTCCGTTGTATGCCCTGAGGGCTTTTGAAGCCGCAGCCCGTCTGGGATCGTTCAGTAAAGCCGCTATTCAACTTAACGTGACGCCGGGCGCGGTAAGCCGTCATATTCGCACGCTGGAGGCATGGTTTGGTTGTGAGCTATTTGTCCGCAGCGGCCCGCGTATCGAGATAACGCCTTCTGGCCAAGGGCTGGCGCAGCAGTTGACGGCTGGGTTTCAGAGTCTGGAACACGCGTGTCATGCCTTTCGCAGCAGCAGTCATGAGCTACGGCTGAAAGCGCCGTCTACGTTGACGATGCGTTGGCTTCTGGACGTGCTGCGTCATTTCCGTGAAGCGCATCCGACCCCGGTTGTCGAAATTTCCAGCGTCTGGATGGATACCGATTCGGTATCCTTCGGTCGTGAACCGTATGACTGTGCGATCCTGTTAGGGAATGGCCATTTTGGTGACGATACCGACAGCCGGTTGCTGTTTCAGGAGTGGCTTATCCCGGTGTGCTCAACCGCACTGCTGGTGCAGGCGCAGTGCGATCTTTCTGCCTGTGAACTGATTCATCCCTCAGCGGATCGCCGTGACTGGCGTCGGTGGCTGCAACGCACCGGGAAGTTTCCGGCGTTGAATCTTGCGCGAGGCAAAGTGTTCGACACCCTGGAGCAGGGCAGTCTTGCTGCGATGAGCGGTCATGGCGTGTCCGTTGCCGACCTGCTGTTAAGCCAGGCGGCCATTCAGGCAGGGATGTTGGCGTTACCGTTTAAAGATGCGGTAGCGACTGGCGAGGGCTACTACCTTGTCTGGCCAAAGACTTCAACACGGCTTAGAAATATTGAGCTGCTGTATCGCTGGTTAAAAGAGGCTGCGCCGTGTATCTCATCGACAGATCTAAACTGGCTGGATTAATCTGTTTATTCTGCTAATTATCCATATTGATAATAGTTCTCATTATTATTGTCGTGATGCGCAGGTAATGGTAATGTTGCTTCAGTTATAAACCGTTAATCCCATTTCCTGTGCAGAAGACAGCATGAACAATACCACCGCCCTGAATGCCTCCGGACGCGTCGCTCGCACTTTCTCCGTCAGCGAGTTTATGGATTTTGGTGAGCGCTACGGGATCGATTACCGCTTTCCCCAGTTGGCACAAAGGCCGGATTTACCGTCTGGCAGCCCTGTTCTGCAAGGTGAAATTGAGGAGATGACTCTCCCATGTGGGATGTGCGTGACGCACTCCGACGTACAGGTATTGCAACCCTACGAAACCACCTCTCGTCACGACAGCCCTCTGTATATGCTGGTGGTACTGGAAGGCTGCGTGATCCTGACGCTTAACGGACAGGAGCACGTGGTGCGCTCCGGCATGGCGTTTAGCTCACGCTTGAGTGAGCACCAGACGATGCGTGCCCGTCATCATGCTGATTGTAAACTGCGGACATTATCGCTTGGTTTGTATCCCGACGGCGCGTGTCGCACGGGGTTGCTCGAATCGTTGATGCGTGAGTGGGAAAGATGCCAGACGCCAACGCTTATCTGGCAGGTGCCGGGGTTTTTACTCAGCGGACTGCAGTACGCGCAGCAGAGCACGATTAGCCATGTTTCTCGTCAGCTGATGCTGGAAGGGCTGATATTACAACTGTTCGGTCATGGCCTCAGCGTGTGTCAGGTCGAGAGCGGTAAACGTCTTGCGGCGAGCGGGGAGCAGCAGCGGCTGGAGGTCGTTCGCCGACTGCTGGAGCAGAGTCCCGAAAATGACTACACCCTTAATGACCTGGCACAACGCGCAGCGATGAGTCCCAGTAGCCTGCGCAGTAAGTTTCGCGCAGCCTATGGCTGTTCGGTATTCGACTACCTGCGCGATTGCCGTCTGGAACGTGCGCGCGGCTATCTACTGGAAGGATATAGCGTACAACAGGCGGCCTGGATGTCGGGTTATCAGCACGCCACCAACTTTTCTACCGCTTTTCGTCGCCGTTACGGCTTTTCGCCCGGCGATTTGCTCAAACTTTGCTAATCCATATTTGCGTTTTACGCACGTGATTTCCTGACAATTTGGCACTGCGCATAGGCAACCTGGCATTCGGCATAGCTATCTCCGTCAGCAAAAAGGTAATAATTCTCACTTACAATTAGACATGCCTTTGGAGATATTCATGTTCGCGAAGACTCGCTTGGCGCTGCTGGTGGGATGGGTGACCGGCAGCGTGGCTTTTCCTCTGCTGGCGCAGGAAACAACAAAAAACGATACGGTGGTTGTCACCTCGCAGATGCAGAGCGGGGCCACGAAGCTTGCCACGCCGGATATTGAAACGCCGCAGTCGGTATCGATCGTTACCCGTGAGCAGTTTGAAGAGCAGGGCGCAACCAGCGTGCGCCAGGCCGTCAGCTATACGCCGGGGGTGTACAGCAATCAGATTGGCGCCTCCAACCGCTTTGACTACATCGTGCTACGTGGCTTTTCTGACGGTAGCCTGGATAACGTCTATCTCGATGGTCTGAAGATGATGGGCGACACCAACTCACACAGCTCGCTGGTGGTCGATCCGTGGTTCCTCGAAGATATCGAAGTCGTACGTGGCCCGGCTTCCGTACTGTATGGTCGTTCCTCTCCGGGCGGTATTGTGGCGTTGACCTCACGTAAGCCGTCGTTTGATGCGGGCGGCGAAGTGAAGCTGTTTGCTGGCAACAATAACCAGCGCGGCGCGGCGTTTGACGTTACCGGGGCACTGGATGATAACGATCGCGTGGCGGCGCGACTGAGCGGGATGACGCGTTACGCGGACTCGCAGTTTGGTCCATTGAAGGAAGAGCGTTACGCGCTGATGCCCAGCCTGACCTGGCGTATCACCGACCAGACGCGTCTGGATCTGATGGCCTATCTGCACCGTGACCCGGAAGGCGGTAGCCACTCCGGTCTGCCGTATGACGGCACCGTGGTTCCGCATTACGGGCAAAAGATCTCCAACACCTTTTACGAAGGCGAGGATGATTACGACAAATACGATCGCCGTGAAAACATGGTGGGCTACAACATTGAGCATATGTTTGATAGCGGTTGGTCGGTGCGGCAAAAGCTGCGCTATCTGCATACCGACGTTGAGCTGAATCAGGTGTATGCGGCGGGCTGGCTGAATGAAACCGAGCTTAATCGCGGTTACTCCGGCTCCGATGAAAAAATGTCGGCGATTACGCTGGATAACCAGCTCGACGGCAGCTTTGATACCTGGCAGGTAAACCACCGTCTGCTGGTGGGGATCGACTATCAGGATCGCAGCAACAATACTACCGGTTACTACGGCGCTTTCCCGCCGATTGACGCTTTTAATCCAGTGTACGGCGCGAAGCCTGATTACATCGACATGTATGCGCGTGAGAAACACAAGCTGCGCCAGACGGGTTACTATTTGCAGGATCAGATGTCATGGGATCGCTGGCGTATTACGCTCGGTGGTCGTTACGATCAGGTCAGCGTTTCTAACATTGATAAGATCAAGAATACTCGCAGCGATCTGGATAAAAACAACTTCAGCACCCGCGCCGCGTTGCTCTATTTATTCGATAACGGCTTTGCGCCGTACGTGAGTTATTCCACTGCCTTTACGCCAACCAGCTTTGCCGATGAGAACGGCAATCTGCTGGATCCGATGAAAGGCAAGCAGTGGGAAGCCGGGCTGAAATATGAGCCGGAAGGACTCAACAGCCAGTTCAGCGCATCGGTATTCCGTATCAATCAGACGAATATCGCCACCAAAGAAGAGCCGACCGATCCGTACCGCTCGATTGGGGAAATTGAATCTGAAGGGGTGGAGCTGGAGGCAATTAGCCAACTGACGGATAGCTTCCGTTTGCAGGCGGCGTATACCTATACCGACATTCGCTATAAGAAAAGCAGCCCGGAAGAGCAGGGCAAGCGCGCAGTGTACGCCCCGCGTAATCAGGCCAGTACCTGGCTGAGCTACGATGTGAAAAGCGGTCCGCTGGACGGTCTGACGTTGGGTTCAGGCGTGCGCTACGTTAACGGTATTACCAGCGATCGCCTGAATACTCACACCCTGCCGTCCTACACGCTGGTGGATATGGTGATTGGTTACGACTTAACGAATATCGGCATTAAAGGGTTGAGCGCGCAGTTGAACGTTAACAACCTGACCGACAAGCGCTACGTTGCGGCCTGTAACTCGCTCTCATACTGCTACTTCGGCGCCGAGCGCAGTATTGTCGGCAGCGTTTCGTGGAAATTCTGATGTTTTAGCCGGATGCGGCGCTGGCGCCTTATCCGGCCTACGGCAGCGTGCAAATCGTAGGCCTGATAAGCGTAGCGCCATCAGGCATAGTGATTGCGGTTATTGTGTAAAACCGTTTTGCATACAAATCTGCGCGCTGGCGCCTTATCCGGCCTACGGCAGCGTGTAAATCGTAGGCCTGATAAGCGCAGCGCCATCAGGCA